>DASXWH010000174.1:0-12950 GCA_036503775.1 Ohtaekwangia sp. | reverse complement strand
AACAATGGGAATACCTTGTCGCGGTAAAGAAGATGTGATTCCTCGCGCGGTAGAAATTTCTTAACTGCAGTGGGTTTAAGGGAATCGTATCCAGTAATATATCCGTTGGTTTTAAAGCTCAGGTAAGCCGCGCCCACGGCTGATGCATCTTCCGTTCCGATGATGGCTATTGGTTTTCCGAAAATATCGGCCATGATCTGAACCCACGCAGGGGAATGAATGAACCCACCACTCACATTGATCTCGTGAAAAGGTAATCCGGATTCTTCGAGGTACGCTCCGATGTTATACAACGCCATCGAAATCCCTTCAATAACAGACCGTGTAAAGTGGGCCTGGGTGTGATGGTTGTTGATGCCAAAGAAAACGCCACACGCTTCGCTGTTCCATACGGGAGCGCGTTCACCAAAGAGGTACGGTAAAAAAAGGAGCCCTTCAGCACCCGGAGGTGTATCATTCAATTCCTGAAGAATGGAATTATAGTCATCAGCAGAGGTCAGCGGTTTCTTCAGAAAACTTTGTGCATACCACTTCAACACTGCTCCACCATTATTGATCGGTCCACCTGAAATGAAGGTGTGATCATCCAACCAGTAGTTGAATGTCATGGCTTTGAAGTTGTAGGTGGGTTTTGTTCCCGCAACACGGATAGCGCCACTGGTGCCGATGGTCAGTGCCGCTACACCCGGTTCCATCGCGAGGCTTCCCAGGCTGGCCATACAACCATCGCTTGCGCCAATCAGAAATGAGGTAGAAGCGGTTAGTCCGGTTTGTTCCTGCAATGATTTGTCAATGCCGGTACGCTGATGATTCGTGCTGACAGGCGTGGACAGTTTTGCAGTGGTGATCTGACACAGATCAAGCGCATTGTCATTCCACCGGAGTTTTTCAATGTCAAACAATCCCGTAGCGGAAGCAATAGAATAATCCGCTTCGAATACACCAAACAACCGGAACCAGATGTACTCCTTTATGGAAATGAATTTATGTGTCTGCTTAAATAAAGCAGGTTCGTTTTCGCGCAGCCAGATAATTTTGCACAGCGGTGACATGGCATGAATAGGCGTACCGGTTTGTTCATACAATACTTCACCCAGTGATGATACCCTTACCTGTTCGGCTATGGACGCACTCCGGTTATCAGCCCAGGTGATCATGTTCATGAGTGGCTGGCCAAGCGGATCTGCTGGTATCAGACTGTGCATGGCACTGCTGAGTGCAATACCGTAGGGAACTTCGTTGTTAAATTTTATAGTGCGGGAAATACATTTCACAAATGCCTGCCAGATCAGTTCAGGAGCTTGTTCGCTTAGTCCGGGTTGTGAAGACAGGGTAGGGTAGGAGACTTGCTCGGTATGAAAGGCTTTTCCGGTGATGTCAACTGAAACAGCTTTTGTACTTCCGGTACCGATATCAATTCCAATACAATATGTTCTTTTCATTATTCCAGCAAAATACTAATTCTTGAGGCATCATTCCTGAGCGCATTATTTTTTTGAATGAACTTCAAAAAAAGGGGCTGCCTTACGACAGCCCCTTGGTTTAGGTAATGAGTTTTTAACAAAATATCATTTTCAGGAATGTGCAGCTTCCTGCATTTCTTTCCTGCGCTTGGCATCAATGGAATAACGCCCTGCGCCAAAAACCATAAATACGATGAGGCCTACCAATACCGTGATGGATAAACCTAATTCCATATGTTGTCCTAAGGAGAGAAAGCCTTTCGGATAATTCACCAGAAATACGGCACCAATTAAAATGGGAAGCTGAATAAAACAAACAATCCGCGTGAAGAGACCAAACGCAATCATTGGTCCACCGAGGATGTGAGCGAATACTACGTAGTGGGCGAGTGAAGCCCCTGCAAAATAGGTATTCACACCGGAAGCAGTCATTTCAAGTTCATTCATGTGGGTGATGAAGTAAAGACCTTTATAGGTTATAAACACACCCAGCACAATTCGAAAGAGGTCCAGAAAACCGGGGCGGTGACTGTTACCCCATTTTTCAACATCGGTGATAACACTCATAATCGTAAAAATTTAGTTATACAAATTTTACGAAAAAGCAACTGGAAAACCAAGGACTATTTGCCTTCGTTCCAGACGCGCATGAGCCAGTATACCGGAAATGTCAGGGATCCAACAAAGATAAAAACGAGCACCCAGATCACGCGTTCTGCGGTGGTGATGGTTTTATTCATCACTGCATGAATGATGTAGAAAATGAGCAGCATCAGGGAGATAAGCGAGCACAGAATTACCGGACCGATAAAGGATAGCACACCGGCAATGATATCTGCGGGATCCGGATCACCCTGCTGGCTGATGCTGACGGTATGCATGACAAAATGAAATACTTCATAAATGATATAAGGTACCATCAGAAATGGAACGATGGAAAAAATACCCAGAATGATTTTTTGTGTTCGTGACAGGTTCATGTGATTTGGTTTATGCGTAAAAAAAAACTGCTCTCGTTATACGGGAGCAGTTTTCTTCTCTTTCTGAATATCGATACGTATTAATATTCGTTTCTGCGGTTGAATCCACCGCCACCACCGCTTTTGTAACCACCGCCACTGCGGGGTGCATCAGACTTTGGTCGAGCTTCGTTCACTACGAGGGTTTTGCCCAGGAAGTTAAAACCGTTAAGGCTTGTTATAGCCTGACGGGCAGCAGCTTCATCCGCCATTTCGATAAAACCGAAACCGCGACTGCGTTGCGTTACTTTGTCCATGATAATTTTGGCAGAAGAAACTTCGCCATACTCTTCGAATAATCCCTTCAATTCCTGTTCGGATGCCTTAAAAGGGATGTTGGCAACGTAAATGTTCATTGTTTAAAAGAATAAATGAGAAAATAAATTTGTGAAAACTGACAGACTTCGCTGGAACTACTCGCTAAAGACTTTGAGGAAGGCCTCAGTAAAGAATGACAATTGACTATGCAAAGTAAGTAGTTTTTTTCAATTTTATCTATTTCAGCCTGTTTTCGGCCTTTTTGGCGCCCAAATGAGGTTTTTCAGATGTTGCAAAGCATTTAAAATCGACATTTTAATGGCGTGGTTTTATTGAAAAATCACTCGTTCTTAAACCACCGAATAAAACAAAAATAAGGTGTGATGTTGGTCATCGCCATTCGTTGCGCATTCTGAATTCAATCATTGAATAATGAAAAATCGTGTTGTGTTTTTTTGATGTGTCTGTGTGTGATCGCAGATGTGTTGGTGTGTCTTGCAGTGTGTTGTGTGTACTTCAAATTATTTTGATCGTTGATAATCTGTTGCAATCAATTCATTTATATTCATGCGCATTTATCAAATCACCACGATCATGAAACGGTTTTTTATTTTCCTCACGTTCTTCGTTTGTTCAGTAGCTGTACAAGCGCAGTCATTTGATGTTAACAAACTCAAGGTGCAATGGGAGGTTGTAGAGAATAATCATAAGGGTGCTTCTCAGTTTCTCTCTGCATTCACATTGACAAATACCAGTACGGTGGATTTCCCCGCATCGGGGTGGACCCTATATTTTAATTTTATCCGCCATGTATCGCTTCCTTCTGTTACCGGCAATACCGGAATAGAACGCGTCAATGGTGACCTCTTCAAACTCTATCCCACAGAAAAATTTCAGGGCATAAAAGCAGGTCAATCTCTTCGTATTGAATTTGCGTCAAGCGACTGGGTAGTGAATTTTACCGATGCCCCTGCCGGGTTATACCTCGTATGGTCAGCGTCTCCGGATAAAGGAACAGCCATTACTAATTATACCGTTAAACAATCTACTGAACCCAAACAGTACTTACGGTTTCCGGGGGACAAGATCGGCCTGATCACACCACAGATCCTTTTTGATCAGAACAAAATCATAACACCCGTTTCACCTGATCAGTTGCGAAAAGTATTTCCATCTCCTGTGAGGTATACAAAGACAGAAGGCACCTTCTTGTTAGATGCTGCTGTTGAGATCGTAACGGATCCTGTATTTCAGCGTGAGGCAACTTACCTGGCGAATGAACTGGCGGCTGTTCTGGGAAAAAAACCTACGGTCGTCACCACACCTTCGGGCAAGAAAGCCATTGTGTTAAAAAAATCGGACATGACGAGTGAAGCCTACACGCTTCAGATCAAACCCTCAGGCATTACAATAGCAGCATCAGATCCGGCAGGCGCTTTCTACGGAATTCAGTCTTTGAAAATTGTTCTTCCGGCTGATGCCTGGGCAAAAGTAAAACCTTCATTGACCCTTCCTGCCCTGGACATCGAAGACGCTCCGCGATTTGGTCACCGCGCTTTCATGCTGGATGTGGTACGTAACTTTCACAGTAAACAGGAAGTGTTGAAGATTATCGACCTGCTTTCGTTGTACAAGCTGAATGTATTTCATTTTCACTTCAGTGATGATGAAGGATGGCGGATTGAAATTCCTTCTTTACCCGAACTGACGCAAGTCGGAGCACAACGTGGCCATGCTGCAGACCTCAAGAATTCAACGGTACCATCTTTCGGATCGGGGCCTTCGGTTCAAAGTAAAGCCGGAACAGGATTTTATACACGCGCAGACTACATCGATATTTTAAAGTATGCTACCGAACGGCATGTGAAGGTGATTCCGGAAATAGAAATACCGGGACACGCACGGGCTGCAATACTTTCCATGAATGCCCGCTACGAACGACTTTCAAAAGAAGGTAAGCAAAAAGAAGCGGAAGAGTTTTTATTGCGCGATCTGCAGGACGAATCCAAATACCGATCCGTTCAGGGATGGGATGACAACGTAGTAAATGTTGCTCTTCCTTCCACGTATCGTTTCGTGGAAAAAGTAATGGACGAACTGATCGCTATGCATAAAGATGCCGGTGCTCCACTGGAAACCATTCACGTTGGCGGAGATGAAGTTCCGGCCGGTGTCTGGCAGAAATCGCCTGCGGCTCAAAAGCTGATGGCCGAAAATCCAGCGGTGAAATCTACGGATGACTTATGGTATTACTTCTATGGAAAAGTGAGTGAGTTATTGAAGAAACGCGGACTGTTCACCTACGGCTGGGAGGAGATTGCCATGCGTAAAACGAAACTGGATGGAAAGAATCACTTCATCCCCAACCCTGATTTTGTATCCGAGCAATTCCAGGTTGATGTTTGGAATAATGATCTGGGCGGTGGACAGGAAGATCTTGCCTATCGGCTGGCGAATGCAGGTTACAAAGTGGTGTTGTCTGCTGTGACCAACCTGTATTTTGATATGGCTTACTATAAAGACTTTAACGAACCCGGTTATTACTGGGGCGCATTTGTCGATACCGACAAGCCGTACTATTTTATTCCGTATGACTATTTCAAAAATGCGAAGGAAGACAAATTCGGTGTGCCGGTTGATCCTTCTCTTTTCACCGGTAAGCAACGTCTTACCGATTATGGTAAATCCAATATTGTTGGTGTTCAGGGATTGATCTGGTCAGAAAATATGATCAGTCCCGAGCGGCTTGAATACATGATGCTCCCGAAATTACTCGCGCTGGCAGAGAGAGCCTGGGCACAGGATCCCGCATGGGCCACGGAGAAAGACCCTGAGAAAAGCACACAACTTTATAATGCAGCGTGGTCAGACTTCGTGAGTACACTGGGCAACCAGGAACTACCGCGACTGGATTATTACCAGAACGGATTCAACTATCGTATTCCTTCGCCTGGAGCTACCGTAGAGCAGGGAAAGGTCATCGCCAACATTCAGTTTCCTGGATTGACCATACGCTATACTACCGATGGATCGGAACCTACGGTGAAAAGTCCGGTCTACACCGGGCCATTACCGAATAAAGGCGTGATCAAATTGCGGGCGTTCAACAAAAAGGGAAGAGGAGGAAATACTACGATCGTCAGCAAATCCCTTGGTCTGTATGACTAAGGGATAAACTCGATCATTTCACCAAATACCGTGTATGTATCCGTGAGTGCGTAAGCGCGGATGTAATACGTGGTGTTCAGCTGAAAGGTATAGTCGACCTCCGATTCAAAATCACCGGTTGAGTCTTTGGGGCCTAACGAAACTTTCTCGGAGAGCTCAAGCGACAGGTTGCTGCTGGTTGACCATACAAACCCATGATCGGTTATAGGTGCGGAAGTGATATAGGTAATGCTTCCATGAAAAACGGCTGTACCACCGGTAAAGTCCGTAACCTCAGATTTTGTACGTACCCTTGGGTATGGTCTTGATTTGATTTCTTCCTCCGTGCACGATAGCTGAAGGATCAGAACAATACATATCAGGAAAAGCTTTTTCATATCGTCTTAAAATCGGAGTCCAGCGACTACGGTTATGTTTTGTGTTTTAGAGGTCGGATTGGGATGGACCAATCCTCCGTAAAATCCATTGGCGCGTTCATACCGGAATTCCGCAAAGTATTTGAGAGAGCCTATGGTTTTATTAAACCCGGCTGCCACCCATAATCCAAATTGTGAACGGTCTTTGTCATACGACTGCACATAGGTAGTAACCACATTGGTCTCCGTGTTTTCCCTTTCGGTGATGTTTTGGATATCGGAGTTGAGTACGAAGTACTGGCTGATCCCAAACTTGAAATACGGAGTCTGTTCATCACGCAGAAAGTTATACCGGAGGCCGAGGGGTATCTTCAGGAAAGAAACATCAATCAGGTAATCATTACGGTCAACCAGGTTGGCATTGGTTTCCATTTCATGGTAAGCCTGATAAAACTTTTTCAGGTAAGAGAATTCCAGCGAGATAAACCATTTTTCATTAACGCGAGGTGCGGAGAAGTCCAGTCCCATTCCATAAATCGGTGAGATACTT
This sequence comes from Ohtaekwangia sp., assembly GCA_036503775.1. Taxonomy (GTDB): domain Bacteria; phylum Bacteroidota; class Bacteroidia; order Cytophagales; family Cyclobacteriaceae; genus Ohtaekwangia. The sequence continues at coordinate 6,136 of DASXWH010000174.1, read as the reverse complement.
TTCCCGAAGGAGACCGAAGGTGAATTCTCTCCGTTGATATTATCAATGCTTAAGTTGGAAATATCAACTCCCGACAAGATGGTAAAGTAGGTCTTCGACCAGGGTTTATTTTTTTTGTAAGCGAGACTGGGACTCTTTTTACAGTCATTGTATTTCTGGACGATGAGGGTCATATCCCGTTCTTCGTAGCGCACTTCATTGGCATTCAGCCCGCAATCGGCAAACATGACGTTCAGTGTGCCGATATACGGATAACTTATTTTGTTGAAGGTACCTTTATCGGTTGTGACTTTGGCCTGTTCCTTTTTAGGCAGCTGAATGATTGCCCCGGATGATTCCAGGTAAAAGGTGCGTTTGTATTGATACAGGCTGGTATTCCCGGAGATAATTTTTTCAGCAAATACTACCGGCTTTTCGTTTCGTGAAAAAGTTTCATAACGCTTTTCGTCCGGGAATCCGAATGCTTTGATTTCTCCGGGAGCGTATGATTGTGTCTTGCTTTTTTTCGTTTCCCTGAAATGACAAACCTTTTCGTTTTTGCGGTTTCCCCGGAAGTCAACAAAACCAGAAACGGAGTCTCCGTTATTCTTGACGATAAAACCGGGTCTGAAATCGTGCTGACAAAAAACGCTAGGGTATGAACACAACAGTGTCAGGAAGAAAAGACAGTATTTTCTCATAGGTGGCCAGGTAACGGCAGAGCAATATAGTATACTTATTTATTAGTAAGCGCGGTCAACCGTTCCCGGACCGTAGATTTTCTTGGAAGCTGTTTTTGTATTGCCCTTATGCTTGATGGAACCGCTGCCTAATACGAGGGCTTCCAGGTTGTTTGAAACATTCAGCTCACACAAACCGCTTCCGGTAACTTTAGCTTTCGCGTTTTCCAACGGACAGGCAAAGCCTTTCAGGTTTCCGGCACCACTTACCACTGCGTCTACAGAAGTAGCATATCCTTTTAGGGTTAATGTACCTGATCCGCTTACTTCAGCTTTCAGCGTATTTCCCTTTACATCGATCTCGAGACTTCCCGCACCGTTTACTGCCAGGTTGATGTAATCGGCAGCAATGGAATTTTCAGAGATCACTTTTCCGCCTCCATTCACCTGGATGTCGTTGATGTTTTTAACACTTATATAAAGCTTCATGGTTGGATTGAGTTTGATGTCGTCAATCTTTGCCCAGAGACTTTTGTTTGCACTTTCGGGCTTGCGTTCCATATTGATCATCAGGATGCCGTTCTCTACTTTGAATTCACTTACCGAAAAAATTTCAGTAAGGGCTTCAACGGTAACTTCCTGTTTATTGGTTTGCTTCAGGTAAACCGTATAGTTGGAGTTTACATAAATGCCCTTGAACTCAGGAAGCTCCAGGGTCTTTTTGGTCGTTTGTGCGAACGACACCGATGCAACAGCCAGAAAAACAAATGCAGCAAATAGATTTTTCATAATAAGATGAATTTTAGCAGTGTCAAATAACTATGACCAGCTGAAATTAAAAAAACATCCTGACGATTAAAAGGGGCACTGGTCGGCCTGAATACGGGATAAAGTGCGTGAAAAGCGCAAAACCTTACTTCTTTTTACGAAAGATGGCTTTAAAGATCAGAATAAAGGCTATTCCTCCGATGCACATCACCAGTAAAACTTCGGGGGTTATCTGATCCACGGCATGCATACCGGAAGAATAGCGTTTAAAATGTTTGTTAAGAAAGATTAATCCCGCAGTTTGATGCGCAGTACATACATGTTGGCCGCGATGAACAAGGTCTTTTCATCCTCGGTGAAAGCGCAATTTGCGGTAGGTTCAGGTATCTTTATTTTTCCCAATACTTTTCCTTCGGAGTTAAATATCCAGACACCGCCCGGCCCGGTGGCAAATACATTCCCCTGCTTGTCGATACGAAGCCCATCCGGAAGTCCAGGCTGACCTTCTTTCACTTCCTTGGTAGCATCGTAGAAAATGCGCGCGTTAATAATGGAATCATTTTCCGCGAGGTCGAAGGCATACCATCGTGCTTTGTCCGGGTCAGAGTTCGCTACGATGAATGTCTTTTCACCGGGCAGGAAAGCAATTCCATTGGGGCGTGTGAGCGAATCAACCAGTAATGTGGTCTTTCCTCCGGATACTTTATATACCCCGTTAAACGGTGTTTCTTTGGTTGGATCTTCAGCCTGTTTCGGAAGGCCATAAGGCGGATCGGTGAAGAACAGATCGCCATTGCTTCTGAACACTGCATCATTGGGACTGCTTAATTTTTTCCCGTCAACATTATCAGATAATGTAATGAACTCGGGTTTTGGCGCATCCAGCGGTGCGTTCATCAGCGCCACCCTGCGGTCACCATGCTGACATAAAACCAGTTTGCCCTCCGTGTTCAGGGTCAATCCATTGGATCCCATCTCACCCCCACGCTCAACTGTGCCGGTATATCCGGAAGGCGTGAGGTAGGTGGATAGTCCTTTTTCTTCAGACCACTGGTGAACAATATTGTTGGGTACGTCTGAGAACACTAGGGTTTTGCTGTCTTTCAGCCATTGTGTTCCTTCACTCCATTTAAAACCTTCGGCAATAATTTCAGGCAAGGCATCCGCACTGATCAGAACATCCAGTGCCGGATCGATACGCTCTACCGTTCCGAGGTTTTTCTTTTCTTTTGGCTGGCATGCAGACATGACTACAAGTATAACAGGTATAAGGATCTTTTTCATTTTTGAATAGGGTTGAACAGACTCGAAAAGTAATAAAAAAATATCGTGTTCACCTGGCAATAACCTCTATCCCTGACCTCGCGGGCGGTCTAATTAATCAGGAAGAACGCTTTCGGTCACGGTCTTTTTATCGGAATACTGTGTTACCTTTGACTCCTTATTTTTTGACTGAATTTGATCAGCAAACGGTTCATCAAGAGTTCTCTTATCTATACGCTGGCGGGTGCTTTACCGATGGCCAGTGCCATTGTTTTAATCCCCTTCTATATAAAATACCTCCCCACGGAGGTCTACGGAGCGCTGGCGATCTGTCTGGCTTTTTCAGCGTTTGTTCAGATTGTAGTGACCTACAGTTTTGACAGCTCCCTGTACATTCATTATCATGAGCTCAAGCATACTCCTGAGAAGTTAGCTCCCTATATCAGTTCCGCTTTTATCTTTATTCTGGCGCTGGGTACGTTGGCGGGAATATTCTTTTCCATTACAGGGCAGCTGATCTTCGCGTGGTTACTTCCGGAAAGTGATTTTTCTTTTTATCCCTACGGGTTAGTGTCGGTAGGGGTAGGGGTGTTTCAGTCAGTATTCAAAGTATATGGTCATCTGTTGCAGACACGGGAAAAACCTGAAACATTCCTGTGGGCCAATGTCACTTCGTTTTCGGTGGTGGCCATTACCACCATTGTTGGATTGCAACTGTTTCCCGGCTCGCTGCTTGGCCCGTTGGGTGGGAGATTACTGGCCAATTCAGGTTCTGCCGTTTGGGTTTTGTTCCGTGTATTCCGCGAATATGGTTTTCATTTCAAAAGCCCCTGGCAGAACACCTCATTCAGCTTTAACGCGTACACGTACCTGTATCAGCTGCAGCAGTGGGTTGTTAATTATGCCGACCGTTTTGTGATCCTCTTCGCTCTTCCGGTAGCAGCGGTTTCTACGGTGGGCATATATGAGCTCGCCATCAAGTGTCTGGCTCCGGTTGAACTTTTGTTGAATGGACTGAATGCTTCCATAAATCCACAGATCGTAAAAGCGATATCACAACAGGAACCTCCGAAGACATCAACACCAGAGATCAACCGGTATTCGTACGGACTGGTGTCGGTTATCATGCTGGCTGTAACGGTTGCTATCCTGATCATGCCGTGGCTTGTCGACTGGTTCATAACCAAAACGGATTATTCACGGGCTATACCTTACCTTCCCTACATCGCGGCCATCTTTATTTTCAAAGCGATGCGTTTATATTTCATCTTACCCTACAGTGTATTGAAAAAGATGAACAACCTCACGGCCATAAACCTGTTTGTATCGTTGCTGAAGATCGTGCTGATGCTTTGGTTCATTCGCAAGTGGGAACTCTATGGTGTGATCATGTCTTCTGCGCTGGCGTATTTCATTGAGATGATATTGTTATGGTACTACCTGAAAGATCATTACATCATCCGGTTTAACTTCTTTAAGCTGATAGCGGGTCCCCTGGCTTTATTTTGCCTGATCCTGATCGTTGAACCTATGCTGGGGAATGTATACCCTGCTCTCATTCATTTTGTTTATGTAGGGCTGTGTGTTATGTTACTCTGGTTTTTATACCGTAACGAACTGAAATTTCTGGATCCTCTCAAAATACTTAAACTGAAATAGGCATGTCTGGATTTGTAGGGATCTGCAGTAACATTTTGCGGGAGTCGGAAGACAGCGTTAAGGCTGCCGCACAGGTAACGGTATATGCCGCACACACTTTGGTGAAAGATCTTCATGCCGATCATAACCTTATTCTTAAAAAATCTTTCGTACGTTATCTGGAACACCCGCGCATGAGCGCACAACGGGATTCGCTCCATGCCTGGATTGATGGGGAAGTCTACAACCCGGAGGAGCTGACGGAAGGCAATGAAAGTTTTGCTGATGCACTCTTGCGTCATTATGCGCAGGGTTCCCATGAAGCGTTCCTGCGAAACGTTAACGGCATGTACATCGCTGTTATCTCCGATTTGCAGAAACAACAACTACATATTATCACCGACCGGTACGGACTCAAGCCATTTTACCTGTATGCAAAAAACAATTGCCTGGTATTTGCGCCCGAGTTGAAGTGCTTTCCATTCTTCAAGCCGTTCACGATGCAGATACGGAAAGATGCTGCAGCATGCTTTATTGACATTGAACATATTATGGGTACGGCTACCTGGTTTGAAGGTGTTGAGGCTACCGTTCCATCCATGATCTACAGTTATTCATGGCAAACCAATGTTCTCACGAAAAGGCATTACTGGTCGTGGAGTATGATCAAACGTTCATCGGTATCACTGGATGATGCAGCTGAAGAAATGGCAGGGCTGCTTGATCATGCGATTAAGGTCAGAAGCAAGTCGGATGGCTATCGCGTGGGTGTTGCCCTGAGTGGTGGTTTTGATTCGCGTGCATTGTTAGCCGCTACGCGGGAAAATCATCCGCCTACCTATACGTTTGGTATCGAAGACAGTGTTGAAGTGGCCATTGCCAAACGGGTAGCAGCGCTGGCCGGTGTGCACCATACGCACTTTGATATGCACGTTAATCACTGGCTCCAAAAACGGTTCAGCGGAGTGTGGAAAACCGATGGCATGCTCAATATGTATCATATGCACTACTCGCATGTGATGGATAGTATAGCACAGATCATGGACGTAAACCTCAGCGGATACCTGGGTGATGGTCTGCTGGGAAAAACATATTTAACCAAGAAAGGCAAAGTCTTTTTGAACCAGCGCATCAACGCGTCTATCGCGCAGCACTACTGCGGCAAACATTATGTGCTCTGCGATCCGAATGATCCGTTCTTCGACCTGGATAAGATCGATATCTATCTGGTGTATAACCGTGGAAGGCGCATGACCGGCCTGGGAATGGAGGAGCCCAACAAAACTACTCCCCAGCGTCTTCCTTTTATGGATACAAAGCTGTTGGATTTTTCATACTCCCTACCAGATGAATACCGCTGGAACAGCCGTGTATATCACAAAGCATTATTATTAAAGTATCCGGAGTTTTACAAAGACATTCCACACGCTACCACACGTGTACCCATTAGTCCTTCACTTTTTCATAAAGGAAAGAAGGCATATTACCGGGCACTCTGGGTGTTGAAGTTCAAGCTGGGGATTGTAAACTCCTACACAGATGTCTACAACTGGATCAAAGAGCCGGAGACAGCAACGTTCATTCGTGAAATATTGAATCCAAAGACTGCGCTTTATCCCAACTTCCTGGAAGCTGATTTTACTGCGGCTTACCTGGAGCCGCACCTGGCAGGAAAGGGCAACTATGCCAAGCGCGTGATGAGTGCTGTGACAATGGAAGTCTGGCTTCAGCAATTACTGAACAAAAATTTTTTAAACCCATGAGCGCTAAGCGAATATTGATATTGGGTGGCCTGGGATTCATTGGTA
>DASXWH010000173.1:0-30716 GCA_036503775.1 Ohtaekwangia sp. | reverse complement strand
GGTATTGAGGGTATGCTCAATGTACCTGGAGTGGCGCAAACTACAGCCGGGAAGAAGAGACAGATTGTAGCACTTGACAGTCTGATGTTAACCAACTTCGGACCGCGCTTTGGAAAGGCTGTGAAAGAACTTGTGTTGTTGCTCCATCCTGAACTTCGGTCGAAGTAATCATGAACATTGCCATTTCATTACGCGACTACCGGCAGGTTGTAATTATAACCGGGCTCAGCTTCTGCCTGTTGGTAGTAACATTATACTCGCTTACCGTTGGAGCGGTATTCATTCCGGTAACCGATGTAGCGGTAATCCTGTTACAGAAGCTTGGCTTGTTCACGTCCGTTGAAGTGGACAACATGCATGTGGTTGTACTTAACTCTATCCGTATTCCACGCATTGTCATGACGATGCTGATCGGAGCAGCTTTAGGTATCAGTGGTGCAGCCCTTCAGGGCTTATTCAGAAACCCCCTGGTGGAGCCAAGCCTGATCGGTGTCTCGGGTGGTTCAGCAGCCGCTGTGGTAGTATTAATTGTTTTTGGAAGTTCATTGGCCTTACCTGATTCAGGATTGCTGCGCGATTCTGTCTTATCACTTGTTGCCTTTGGTGGCGGCTTGCTTGCTACGCTGCTCGTGTTAGGAATGAGCAAACAGGGTGGGAGAACAAATATTTCGGTACTGGTATTAATTGGTGTTGCCATCAATGCGATGTCGTGGGCCATTATCGGCCTCGCTATTTTTTATGCAGATGAAAATCAGTTAAGGGCTTTTACGTTCTGGACTCTGGGCGATCTGGGTGGTGCTTCCTGGGATAAACTCAGTATTGCAGCTCCTGTTCTTGTACTTTCTTCAGTACTACTTCTATTCTATGCACGATCCCTGAATGCGCTGGCATTAGGGGAGGCAGAGGCCTATCACCTGGGTGTGGATACGGAAAGAACAAAACGTATTGTAATTCTTTTAAGTGCACTTGCCGTGGGCATTAGTGTTTCCCTGGCAGGAATGATCAGCTTCGTAGGGTTAGTGGTTCCGCATGTTATCCGGGTTTTATTCTTTCCGGATAACCGTTTGGTTCTTCCGGCTTCCATTCTCTGTGGTGCATTGTTACTGATCATCGGAGACCTGATTGCACGCACGATGGTAAGTCCGGCTGAATTGCCCATTGGTGTGGTGACAGCGCTTATCGGTGCTCCCTTCTTCATTGGCTTGTTGCTGAAGGCAAAACAAAAAAATGAATTGTGATGTACGCAGCGTCAAACATATCCTTTCATGCTCGTGAAAAACGGATACTTCAAGAGGTGAGCATAGCCCTTCAGCCGCGAACATTCACGGCCGTGGTTGGCCCGAATGGTGCTGGAAAAAGTTCTTTACTGAAAGCGATGGCCTATGAACAGCAACGCTTTCAGGGCGAAGTGATGATCAACGGCAGGAATGTTAAATCATTCAGGCCGAAAGAACTTTCGCGGGTAAGGGCCGTCCTTCCCCAGAGTACTACGATGCAGTTTGCGTTCACCGTGAATCAAATTGTTCTTATGGGCAGGCATGCACACCTGACAACAAAACGGGAAAACGACAGCATTGTGGAGGAGGTTCTTCATCTCACTGACATTGCTCATCTGAAGGAAAGAAACTACCTGACGTTATCCGGAGGAGAGAAACAGCGTGTGCAACTGGCGCGTGTTCTGACGCAAGTCTGGGAAGAAACCGTCTATCCACGCTACATCCTGCTGGATGAACCTACATCAAGTCTGGACATCGCCCAGCAGCAAAATATTTTCAGTCTGGCCAAAGTAGTATGTGAGCGAAACATCGGTGTGATGGCCATCATCCACGATCTGAACCAGGCGGTTCAGTTTGCAGACCATATTCATTTTATGAGGGATGGAAAAATTGTAGCAGCCGGAGAAGCTCAATCGGTGTTTACCAAAACAAACATTGAAGAAACGTTCTGTTGCAGTGTCAATATCTACCATGACCCTTGCAACAATTGCCCTTACATCATTCCCGAACGATCCCTGAAACAGAATCCCGGGTTACTATCCAAAGTAGTCACAAATGCCTGAGCAATGCTGTTCGTGATAACCAACTAAAATCAATGACAAATATGAGTACAGTATTAGAATCAAAAATAACCTCGCTTCGCGAGGCATGGAGAGGCATTCAACAGGCTAAGCCGGGTATTCGCATCCGCGAAGCAGCTCGAGAACTGGGATCAAGTGAAGCAGCATTGCTGGCTACAAAGATTGGCGAGGGTGTTGTGCGGCTTCAGGTGTCGTGGCCTGATCTGTTGCAGCGTTTCAAAACATTGGGAAGAGTAATGTCTTTGACGCGCAATGATACTTGCATACTCGAACATAAAGGTCCATTTCAGGAAATCGATATTATGGGTGAAGGAACCCGGGCCATGGCGACAGTAATAGGTCCGATTGAAACCCGGGTCTTCTTTCAGGCGTGGCATGTAGCCTTTGCCGTCACCGAAGAAAAATCAGATCGTGTCCTGAAGAGCATACAGGTATTTGATAAGTCAGGTGAAGCCATTACCAAAATTTACCTTCAGGAAAAAAGTAACGAAGAAGCCTACCACAAGATCGTTGAAGACTTCCGTGCTCCTGATCAGAGTAGTGAGATTAATACGGAACCTTATGCGAAAGAAGAATTGACAGGGCCGGTTAATAAAGAAGAATTTTTGAAAGACTGGAGTGAGTTGAAAGACACCCACGATTTCTTTGGGATGTTGAGAGCCCATAAGGTGCATCGCTATCATGCCCTGGAGATAGCCAGTGGAAAATTTTCTTACCAGGTTGATGCAGCGTTGTCTCCCAAACAAATACTGGATGAGGCATCGCTAACCAAATTGCCCATCATGATCTTTGCCGGTAACCGCGGTAATCTTCAGATCCACCAGGGAAAGGTTCGTACCATTCGTGTGTTAAGCCAGGGTCATGGTGGTGCACAAAACTGGTTGAACGTTCTTGATCCGGATTTCAACATGCACCTGCGGATGGACTTCGTACACACGGCATGGGTTGTGAAAAAGCCAACTTCCGATGGACATGTTACTTCGGTTGAACTTTTTGACAAAGAAAAAAATCTCATTGCACAATTCTTTGGCTTGCGCAAGCCGGGCATTCCGGAAAAAGAGGATTGGAGAGCATTGGTGTCAAAACTTCCAGCGCTATAACGATGAAATACATCCTGATCCTTATCGGTTTGTTGAATGTATTTCTGGCTGAAGCACAGGATTCTCTTCGTACCAGTGAACTGGAAGAAGTTGTAGTGAGTGCCACTCGCAGTGAACGGTCGCTTTCTGATCTACCTGTTCCGATCATGGTGGTCTCTGATAAGCAGATCAAAAGCATGGGCGCGCTTCGGTTGAATGATGTACTTACGGAGCAGACAGGCCTGGCGATTATTTCGGATCACGGAACGGGAGTACAGATTCAGGGTTTTTCACCGGATTATACATTGATATTGATTGATGGAGAACCACTGATTGGCCGTTCAGCCGGAACACTGGATCTCACACGACTTGCTGTCGGAAATATCCGGCAGGTTGAGATCATCAAAGGGCCCAGTTCAAGTTTGTATGGCACAGAGGCACTTGCCGGTGTAGTCAATATTATCACAGACAATCCGGACGGTGTCAATGGTTCAGCCACGTTGCGATATGGTACCAACAACACAATGGATGTATCCGGTACGGTGAATTATAAAACCGGTAAACTGGGATTGTCTGCATTTGCAAACCGGTACGGTACAGACGGATATGATCTGGTTCCTGAAAACAAGGAAAAAACAGTAAGCCCATTCTATAACTATACGCTGCAGTCCAAGATCACATACAGTTTATCCGGGCGCACAAAGCTGTCAATTTCCGGAAGATACTTCGTGGAATCGCAGGATCTGTACGAAGAAACATTGGAGAATGATCCTCTCGATGTGAGTAGCGTTACCAGCGACTGGAATATTAACCCGGTACTTACACATCAGTTCTCGGATAAGCTGAAGGCGACATTACGCTTTTATGGTACAGGATTCCGGAACGATATGAAGTATCTGTATAAAAGCGATGGAACATATTACGATAGCACGTTCTTCGATCAGCATTTCTATCGCCCCGAACTGCAGGTGGAATACTTTCTCAATAGCCGGAATATTTTCACGCTGGGTGGCGGGCGAATCTGGGAGACCGTTGAAGCTACCCGTTTTAACGACATGATGAAGTATGAGACAGACTACATCTATTTTCAATATGAATGGAAACCTGTAGATAAACTCAACATCATTGCCGGAGGTCGTTACGACAATAATCATGCTTATACACCTCAGTTCAGTCCAAAGTTTTCGGCACAATACGATGTGAATGAATGGCTTTCGCTACGCGGTTCGGTTGGTGTTGGATTCCGCGCTCCCGATTTCAGGCAACTGTACCTGAACTTCACCAACAATACGGTTGGATACAGTGTGTTTGGAACGCAGGAAGTGGCTGCCGGAATACAACGATTGGAAGACAGGGGTGAGATCAAAGCCATTCGCGTTGATCCGGCTTCATTTGGTGAGATCAACCCGGAGAAATCCATAGCCTATAACCTGGGTATCAGACTAAAGCCGGTGGACAAGCTTACAATGAACGTGGGACTATTCCGGAATGACATCAAAGATCTGATTGATACACAGATCGTGGCAGAAAAGAATGACGGCAACTTTGTTTACAGCTACTACAACATCGGAAGGGCTTTCACAGAAGGTATTGAACTCGATGCATCGTATTCCTTACTGCGTGATATTTCCATTTCTGCCGGCTACCAGTTTCTGATCGCCAAAGACAAGGATGTGGTTGAAGATCTTAAGGCTGGAAAAATTTACAAACGCGATCCGGAAACGAATATCACTACACGGGTTAGCCCCGATGAGTATGGTGGATTACTGGATCGTTCAAAACACATGTTTAATGTAAAGCTGTTTTATGAGAACAGTACATCAGGCTGGGGCGGAAGCATTCGTACGGTTTACCGGGGACGGTATGGTGTGATGGACATGAACAACAGTGGCATACTGGATGATGACAGCGAATACGTAGAAGGCTATGCCACCTTTAATGTGTCGTTATCTAAAACATTTTATGAAATGGTAAGACTACAGGCTGGTTGTGATAATGTGTTTGACTACACGAATCCGGAATACATAGCTGCTCTTCCCGGGAGGTTGGTTTGGATCAGTGTCGGGATCACGCTTAAATCAAAAAAGAATAATTAAACCTGAACAATTAAATATTACGACTATGAACTACTTTTTAAAACTAACATATGTTTTACCCGTTGCAGCGCTGGCTGCTTTTTCTTCCTGTGATGATGAAAATGACGAGCCTAAGATCGTGCAACTTGAAGCTGTTTCTGTTTCTGATTTAAATTCGGTAAGTACATCAAAATATACCTTGTTCAGTTTTGACGAAAATAGTGTGATATCGAATACCGACAGTGCAACAGCAGATTGGGACATTGGTTTTCGTGGAACTACGATCATTCTGAACAGTGGAACCAGTGGTCCCGGGAATGCTGCTGGTCAACTTGTAGATGGAATATTTGATGAACTTACAGAAGCACCAACAGATGGATATGCAGTTGATGGTGATACGAAAGCGATTACCGGTAGCGGAGGATGGTACACGTATACGGGTGATGCTGCGACAGGCCCCAAGCATGCTATTCTTCCCAATGCGGGTAAAATTCTGGTGCTGAAAACCGCAGACGGGGAGTATGTGAAGGTGGAGATTCTAAGTTATTACCAGGGTAACCCTAATACTACTACCGCTGAATTTGCTGACCTGGCAACACGCCCTGCATCACGTTATTATACATTCCGCTTCATTCATCAGGATGATGGCTCAACAAACTTTGAAACAACTATAGATGACTAATCTGAATTTTTTAAATCAGATTTAATGGCCTTCTACATACAGGCTCTCCGGAAAAACCGGAGAGCGCTGATGTGTTTTTCTTCTCTCTAAAACTCCCCCTATGCATCAGCAGAACGCTTTTGAAATTATTGCCGAAAGCACAAATGGCTACTTTGGTCGTTGTACCTGTTGCCATGAATTTAACTTTGTCTATAAAAATGTGGTGCTGGCCTTTCAGCAGGATGAGCTGCTTCGCTTTGGTGAGTGGCTGATCGAATACCGGTATCACAATGATACCTACCTGGCGCTTCCTCATGGAAGAACACGGGTTTACCGTCCGCTTACTAATCTCTTCCTGGCTTTTCACGATAACGAACTGGACGAGCTGGGTGATCTGTTCTCACAGGTACAAATTGTGCTGGAAGCCCGGCATCTGGTGAAGGGTGATAGAAGTGCCTTTGATATCACTTCGTAATCAGCCATTTACAGCTATCAATAACCCGGTGAGGGTAGCTTATACCCTGCAGAGGGTATGCCAATTTTCGCTGATGGAAGCGTTCCGTGAAATAGTACCATAACGTACCTTTGGGATCGGTTTTAAACGACTGTTTGACTTATAATGACGATTAAGAAAGTTATTGGACAAGTACACCTCTGGCTTGGATTTTCATCCGGGGCAATTGTGTTATTTCTGGGGATCACCGGGTGTATACTGGCTTTTGAACATGAGATCCGCAGTGTTACAGAACCGTATCAGTTTGTTGAAGTTGACGACCGCCCATACCTTCCGCCTTCTGAAATAAAAAAGATCACAGATAAAAATCTTCCGGATAAAACTGTGCATGGTATCGGATATGGTATGCCAGGTAAGTCTATCGTAGCCAGTTTTTACAGCGAGGAATATTACTACCTGATGTACCTTAATCCGTATTCCGGTGAAGTACTGAAAACGAAAGATATGTCGTCAGACTTTTTCAGGATCATTCTGATGGGGCACTTTTACCTGTGGCTGCCACCTGAAATTGGTCAGCCTATTGTAGCAACGGCCACATTGATTTTTGTGATTATGATGATTACCGGAATTGTCCTGTGGTGGCCAAAGAATAAGGCAGCACGCAAACAACGTTTCAGTGTGAAGTGGAACGCCCGGTGGCGCAGGGTGAATTATGACATTCACAATGTATTTGGATTTTACATGTCGTGGGTGGCGATCTTCATTGCATTAACGGGGCTGGTGTGGGGCTTTCAGTGGTTTGCTAAATCGGTATACTGGATCTCATCAGGCGGAAAAGAAATGGTTCCATTTTATATGCCGGTGTCGGATAAACTTTCAGCCGGAGATCTTGAAGCACCCGCGGTGGATATTTTATGGCAGCGTATGGGCAAGGAATATCCGAATGCCAAAGTGCTGGAAGTGCACATTCCTGAAAATGATTCATCCGCTATTGAGGTGGCTGCCAATCCGGATGATGATACCTATTGGAAAGCCGACTACCGGTACTTTGATCAATATTCGCTGGCTGAAATTCCGGTAACGCATATATATGGTAAGCTGGAGGATAATTCCGTTGCTGATAGGATTGCGCGAATGAATTATGACATTCACGTTGGGGCTATTGCCGGGTTACCCGGAAAGATAATAGCATTTATCGCCAGTCTGATTTGTGCGAGTCTTCCGGTAACAGGTGTTTACATCTGGTGGGGCCGGAGAGAAAAAGCAAAGAAAGGCAAACCGGTTTCTTCTGAATTGCTGGTTACGAATGAAGCTGAAGAGTTGCTTGTGAATCCGTAATACACCCCTAACAAGGGTAGTAATTGTAACGTCTATAATGCAAAAACAGCATGCGTATTCACACATGCTGTTTGAAATTTCACCATTCGTTTTTTCTCACTTGGCTACGCGAAGTGCTTTTTCACTGGTATTTTTTTCACTCATGGAATGAAGTTCAACACCTTCTGCGAAATCACACAGGGTTCCCAGCATGTTGCTGAGTTGGTCACCCAGCTCCGTTAATGCATACTCAACACGCAACTGACTGTCGTTTACGTTTTTCTTGGAGATGAACTTGTTTTCTTCAAGCAGCTTCAGGCGATCGGCCAGGATGTGATCGCTGATAAATTCAAGATCTTCTTTTATGCTGGAGAACCGGTTGTTACCTTCTTCAATACTGAAGAGCACTTCAGTTACCCAACGTTTACTTAACAGGTAAATCAGTTCGTTCAGTGCACACTTAGTCTCCAGGTAAGACTGATTCAGGTAGTTGGTGGACGTTGTTTTTCTTTCTGCCATAATCCGAGCTTTAAGGTTGAAGTATTTGGTAATCGGAAGATACGTAATCGATACCGTAGAGCGGAAGGAAAATCCACGAAAGGTGATGTCACCTTTTATGCGTCATGCAACTTTCATGCAACAGCCTGAAATTCGAAATGCCTTGACGAGAAATCCTATCGATCGTTTGTGTGCTGCAGGTGTGGTGATTTTTTTTCACACATCGATCTGAATAGTGCTGAAAAGAAAAGTCCCGCCTGAGCGGGACTTGTTCAATTTACTTTTTCTTCTTGGCAGCTTTCTTTGCTACTTTTTTGACGGCTTTCTTTGCGGCCTTCTTCGCGACCACTTTTTTCCTGGCCACTTTTTTGACCACCTTTTTTGCGGCCTTTTTAGGAGCGGCTTTAGCTTTCTTCGCTACTACTTTTTTCGCTGCGGGTTTTTTAGCCACTTTTTTCTTAGCTGCTTTAGCTGCCGGTTTCTTTTTGGCGGATGAAGACTTGCCACCCATTACGTTCAATGCTGAACCACCTTTGAACCATTCAATCTGGTTGGCATTGTATGTATGATTTACCACAATGGACTCTTCAGAACCATCACTGTGGTGAAGTACCAGTGTTAACGGTTTCTCCGGTGAGAATGAAGTCAATCCAACAATATCAAATGTATCGTCTTCCTTGATCTTGTTATAATCGTCCTTATTGGCGAACGTAAGCGCGAGCATACCTTGCTTCTTGAGGTTGGTTTCGTGTATACGGGCAAATGATTTCACCAGGATAGCACGTACACCCAAGTGGCGGGGCTCCATGGCTGCGTGTTCACGTGATGAACCTTCGCCATAATTTTCGTCACCCACTACAATTGACCCGATGCCTTTGGCTTTATACGCACGTTGAACATTGGGTACTTCATCATATTGACCAGAAAGACCGTTCTTTACGCTATTGATCTTTTCGTTGTAGAAGTTTGTCGCACCAATCAACAGGTTGTTGGAGATATTATCGAGGTGACCACGATATTTCAACCACTTACCTGCCATTGAAATATGATCGGTAGTACACTTTCCTTTTGCCTTGATAAGAAGTCTTAAGCCTTTAAGGTCTTTTCCTTCCCATGGTTTGAACGGATCAAGTAATTGTAAACGATCTGAAGTAGGACTTACCTTAACCTGAACTTTACTTCCGTCTTTAGCAGGAGCGATAAAACCCGCATCTTTAACGTCAAATCCTTTTTTCGGCAACTCATCACCGGTAGGAGGGTCAAGCTTAACTTTCTCTCCCCGTTCGTTTGTTAAGAAGTCGGTTGTAGGATTGAATGTGAGGTCACCGGCAATAGCCAGCGCTGTTACCAGTTCAGGCGATGCAACAAAGGCGAAGGTGTTTGGATTGCCATCGTTACGTGACTGGAAGTTTCTGTTAAAAGAGTGGACAATGGTGTTCTTCTCTTTCTTCTCTGCACCCACGCGACTCCACATACCAATACAAGGTCCGCATGCATTCGCGAATACTTTTGCACCGATTTTATCGAACGTTCCGATGAAACCATCACGCTCGATAGTATAACGAACCTGTTCTGATCCGGGGGTAATTGTGAATTCTGCTTTAGTCTTAAGACCTTTCTCGGCAACCTGCTTCGCTAAACTGGCTGCGCGCGAAATATCTTCATACGAAGAGTTGGTACAAGAACCGATCAGACCCACTTCGACTTTTGTAGGCCAACCATTTTTAGCAGCTTCTTCTTTGATTTTTGATATCGGTGTAGCTAAATCCGGAGTGAAGGGACCGTTCAGGTGTGGTTCCAGCTCAGAGAGATTGATCTCAACTACCTGGTCGAAATACTTTTCCGGATTGGCATAAACTTCTGCGTCAGCAGTAAGGTGCTCCTTTACTTTATTAGCCAACTTGGCAATATCCGCGCGGCCTGTTGAGATAAGGTAGCGCTCCATGGATTCATCATATCCGAAGGTAGACGTGGTCGCGCCAATTTCAGCACCCATGTTACAGATTGTACCTTTTCCGGTACAGCTGAGTGCAATAGCGCCTTCTCCAAAATATTCTACGATAGCACCCGTTCCACCTTTTACCGTAAGGATGCCTGCAACTTTCAGGATAATGTCTTTCGCAGACGCCCAGCCACTGAGTTTACCAGTGAGTTTGATACCGATCAGTTTAGGGAACTTCAACTCCCACGCCATGCCGGCCATAACATCAACGGCATCCGCACCCCCTACACCAATGGCAACCATACCGAGACCACCCGCATTAACCGTATGAGAGTCAGTACCGATCATCATACCGCCCGGGAAGGCATAATTTTCCAGAACTACCTGGTGAATGATACCTGCACCAGGCTTCCAGAACCCGATACCATATTTGTTTGAAACTGATGAAAGAAAATCAAATACTTCCTTGCTTTCGCTATTGGCAACAGTCAGGTCATCTTTAGCACCTGTCTTGGCAACAATCAGGTGATCGCAATGTACCGTTGAGGGTACTGCTACTTTAGGCCTTCCGGCAGACATGAATTGTAACAAGGCCATCTGTGCTGTTGCATCCTGCATGGCTACACGGTCAGGTGCAAAATCTACGTAGGATTTACCCCTCCCAAAATTCTCCAGCTTCTGATCGGCATGGAGGTGAGAATAGAGTATTTTTTCAGATAGCGTGAGGGGTTTGTTTACAATTTTCCGGGCCCTGGCGATGCGTGACGGCATCTGGTCATACAGGGCCTTGATCATGTCTAAATCGAATGCCATAAATAGTTAGATTTTAAAGGACGCTAAAGTACTAATTTTTTCTTCTGAATTCTGGTCCCCGGATTCATCCGAAAGACTTCGTTTATGAGCGGCCCTTATTTTATCTAACAATTGATTCAGCTGGCGGGTTTCCGGTTCGGTCAGGTTACTGAGCAGCAACTCAAAACCGTCAACAGTAGGTTGCATTTCTTCCAGCAACTGGAGGCCCCGGGCTGTAATTTTTACTTCTACACAACGCTTATCATCAATGCAATTTTCACGCGTGATGAGTTCTTTGAGGCGAAGCCTTTCAACAATGCGCGAAGCGTCAGACATCTTGTCAAGCATTCGCTCTTTGATGAGGTTCACACTGGCATGGCCGGGATGCTGACCACGAAGAATACGTAGTACATTATACTGCTGTCGTGTAATGTCGTGTTTCTTGAACACGTCATTCATTTGGTCTACCAGGTAGTAGTTGGTGTAGATTAAGTTTAAAACGGCTTTTTGATACTCGTTTTTAAAATCCTGCTGGATATCTTGTTCGATTGACATAATAGTGAGGGTATCTTGTTGAGGCCTCAAAATAGCCAATCTTCGCGACTTCTTGATCACAACTCGCGACAAGAATTCAGGTTTTCAGGATTACTTGCTGTTGATGTAGTTCAGGAATTCACGCTTGATATTCTCGTCTTTGAACTTACCGGAGAAGTAAGCTGTGCCTGTTTTGCTGTTGGTATCGCCAACACCGCGTGAAGCAACACACATATGGTTGGCATCGATCACCACCCCGACATCTCCGGTATGCAATACACGTTCAATTTCTTTTCCGATCTGAACCGTAAGCCTTTCCTGTACCTGGGGTCTTTTGGAGAAGTACTGAACGATGCGATTGATCTTGGATAAGCCGATAACCTTACCGCTGGAAAAGTAGGCCACGTGTACCTTGCCATAAATAGGCACAAAATGATGTTCACAGTGCGAGTAGAATGTAATGTCTTTTTCTACCAGCATCTGATCGTAGTTGTATTTATTCTCAAACAAACGCGCGTGTGGTCTGTTCTTCGGATTGAGACCGCTGAAGACTTCTTTTACATACATCTTGGCTACTCTTCGCGGTGTTCCATTGAGACTGTCATCCGTAAGGTCAAGCCCGAGGATGGTCATGATCTCACGAAAATGATTTTCTATCCGGTTGATCTTTTCTTCATCATCAACATCGAAGGCGTCTGCTCTCAATGGAGTGTCCGCTGAAGAAGAATGATGATCGTCAGCGAAGTCATCCTCATCAGATTTAACCGGCCGGATATTCAACGAAATTTCTTTCTGTCTCATACAAAGTAATTTTCAGTTCTAACTTGCTATCTATCCGTTGCCTTAATATCCGCCAGATAACTACTGCGATATTTTCAGCTGTCGGGTTGAGGTCTTTAAAATATTCAGTATCCAGGTTCAGGTTACGGTGATCAAATTTTTTCAACACATGTTCTTTGATCAGATCACTAAGCACTTTTAAATCATATACGTAACCGGTTTGAGGATCGGGTTCTCCCACTATACTGACAATCACTTCATAATTATGTCCATGATAGTTGGGATTGGCGCATTTTCCGAAAACTTCCTGATTTTTTTCAGCGGACCAGTCCGGGTTAAAAAGTCTGTGTGCTGCGTTAAAATGCTCCTTACGCGATACCTTTACCTTCATGCCATAAAGGTAAACAGGATTACTTTTAAAAGGTTCAGGGTAGCCCTTTATAATGCCCTTAAAAGTAGTCTGAACGGTTAAAAATTGCTGATGGCTGTCTTATGAAAGCCCAGGATAGCGGTGCTCAGGCCGATGGTGATTTCATGCGTGGTGAACTGTGTACCTACCGAATTTTCAAACGGTACCTCGAGAGCATAGGCAATCCGGTAAGCTTCAGCAAAACGTAATTGCAGAAGCGTGCCAAAGGCATTCTGGTTACGCAGAAAAATCCCCGCAGTATATTTTTCATCAATTGTAAAAGAAGCATTGTAATCAATAGACAGGGGAGCTCCCTGAACGGCTTTTAACAACACGGAAGGCTTGAGCCTGACTCTTTCCGATAGAAAAAAGATATAGGCCATGGAAGCATAGTAGTGTTGATCATACAAAACCGTTTCAAATTGGTCTGGCCCGGAATCCGATAATTTTGTGGTGGCATTCAGCATACGAGGCACAGATAAGCCAATAAAGTATCGCTCATTGTTTAAAATGATTCCGGCTCCCATGCTGGGTTCAATAACGTTGGTGAGGTTGAATGCCGGATCAGAGGGATCATACGGATTTAACCCATCGTTGCTGCCAAAGTTTATAAATCCGGCCTGTAATCCGAAAGAGAGGTAACTGCTTCCCAGATCCAACCGGTAAGCATACGTAGCATAAGCCTCTGTGTTTTTGTTGGCACCAACCTTATCCTGAACGAACAAAACTCCCAATCCCATTTTATTATCACTGAGTGACATGTGCACATTGGCATTTATGGTTGTGGGATTTCCTTCGAATCCGGCCCATTGTTTCCGATAGGAAGCAGAAGCATTTAAATTGTTTGTAAGCCCCGTATACGCAGGGTTTATGACTATGGGATTATTGATGTATTGGGCATAAAGGGGATCTTCCTGGGAGTACGATGAGATAAAGATTCCCAGGAAAAACAGGAGGTAAAGATATTTCATGCGCTATTGCTTTAAGGAGAGGTACCCGGTGAGGGATTGAATGGATTTATCAAATTCAATTTTATAGAAGTATGTTCCGGTGGGTAATGTTTTTCCGGAATTGCTAAGCCCTTCGAAGCGCTTTCCCGGTATTCCATTTTCATAATTATCGACTTCAAATACTTTATCACCCCAGCGGTTAAAGATGCTCACGTGGTTACTGCCTTCGGGTAAATGATCGATGCGCATAAACTTGTTATCGCCAGGGCTTCCGGGAGCAACAGCATTGTATACAATAACTCCCTCATTGATTTCAACCTCGATGGTAACTGAATTTTCACTGCAGGCCTGAAGAACATCGCAGGCTTTCAGGCGCAGATTGTCTGATCCGCTGAAGACAGTGGAATATTTAATCTGAAGAATATGTGCTGAGGTTATTGAGGCTTCTGCACCGCTGCTGGGCTGCTCCAGTATTTCGAAGGATTCGGGATCCAGATTATTATCCGGATCGGAGATGATATCAAAGAGATCAATGGTCACCATGGAGTTTAATTCTCCGGTCACTTCAGCCGTCTGGATGACAGGAGCTGCATTACAGTGCATTACAGCAGTCAGAACATAGGTACCCGAATCAAGTCCAATAATATCTTCCTGGGAAGAAGCGAATCCATCAGGGCCCTGCCAGGATAGCGTGTATGAAGCATTTGATTGAATCGAAATTTGAATGGCTCCATCCGGTGAAGAGCAATTGGTTTTGCTGTTCACCTGATCTACTGTGACGGATAAAGATTCGCTCAAATCATCATCAACCACAATAGCCTGGTTGCTCTCCGGTGTTATAGTGGTGATACAACCGGTGGTTTTGTTTTTGAGTGAAAGTCCATACCGGCCCCGGCCCAGACCTGAAAGATCTTCCTGCGCCAGGGTTGTAGTTCCATTGGTCCAGATCACTTCAAAGTTTTCGGCATGGGTCAGGTTTAAATCTATAGCTCCGTTAAAGGGTGCCGAACATTTTGTGTTCGATACAACTGAGGCTGTGTATTGCGGGAGGTCAGCAAGGTTTTGAATGGTCAGTGCTTTACTGGCAGAGCATTTGGATTGATTATCCAGAACAAAAAAGCTGTACGTTGCCGGGGGTGCCTGTGTCAGGTCCTGCGCTGTACTCACGGATAGTCCGGTGACCTGATTGATCCAGGTATAGGTAAAGTTGCCTGATCCGTTTCCAACGGTCACATCAATAGCACCATTGGCTGGTGAACATGCAGTGGCAGGTGTAATTGTTTCTGTGATGGAGAGAACCGCGGATGAACTGTTATAAACGAACAGCGACTTTGTTATTTCACAACCGCTGACATTGTCTTTGATCTGCAGCTGATAGTTGCCACTGCTTAATCCGGAAAGCTTGGTTCCTCCGGTAACGGTGCTTCCATCAGGATATTTCCAGGCATAGGAGTAATTTCCTGAACCTCCCGTTACAGATGCAGTTATTGAACCTGTGTAGGGTGGGAGACACGAGGTATTGGGAACAATAGCAGACGCAAGTTTAAAGGAAGACTCGATAGTGTAATAAAAGAAAGCGGAGCAGGTTGGCGTGTTCGTGTCGGTTACTTCAACATAGTACTCCCCGACTGGTGCTGCGATCAGATTTTTGGTATTGGCGATGACCTGAAAACTGGCATTATACCAGGTATACGTGTATGCACCTGACCCGCCCGTTATTGTAAGAGAGATCGATCCGTTGCTGGCGCTACATCCGGTTACGGGGGTTACGGTTGCGAGATCATCCAGGCTGCAGGCTGCAGCACAAACGGATTGTACATTCCAGGAACGGCTTACGGAACAACCCTTTGAGTCTGTTACGGCCAGGGTATACAATCCCTCTTGAAGGTTGGAAATGTCTTTTTGTGTTGAAGAAAAATTACCGGGCCCTTTCCAGGCGAACGTATATTGACCGGCACCACCGGATGCAGAGGTACTGATAGCACCCGGACCTTTGATACAATCTTTGTGGATAAGATTATCAAGCTTTACCACGATGGAGTTACCACTTACGTGAACTATTTTCGTGGTTACTTTGGTTTGCCCAAACACAGTCTGGCCGTAAAATGCCAGCAATGAGAGCAATACTGCTAAAAGAACGCGATATTTCGGGCTCAAGGTTTAGTTAGGTTTAAGGAATAGGTAACCGAATATGAATTTAAAGTATCGATTTATTCGATTCTTAATAGTTAAACTGATTATTAGATAGTTAGATTGAATTAGTTAATCGACCAATTGCAATGAAATTTGAGGACATAAAGGCTAAAATCGAGGAATATAAGGCTCAGGATAAGCAGCTTTTCACCACTTCATCCTTCCAGTCGCACAGCCTGGTACTGCTTCATATCCTTAGCCGGATTGACAATACGATCCCGATTTATTTCATAAATACGGGCTATCATTTTCCTGAAACAGTACAGTTCAGAGACCATATAACAGAGTTGTTTGGGCTTAATACGGTTGACCTGAAATCGGATCTTCCCAAGTTCATGCAACGTGACTCGGCTGGCCGGCTACTCTTTACGTCAGATCCCGACCATTGCTGCTTCCTGAACAAGACGCAGCCTATGGATGCTATCCTTCGATCGAAAGATGTATGGATCAATGGGGTTCGGGCCGATCAAAGTTCGATAAGGGCAGCCATGAAAGTGGAACAAAAGGCTCAGCATGGTTGCATCCGTTTCCATCCGATGCTTGACTGGAATGCCAAGATGATCTGGCAGTATCAGAAGGAATATGATCTTCCGAAACATCCGCTGGAAGAAAAGGGTTACGTGAGTATTGGTTGTGAGCCATGTACCCGTAAATTGGACCCTGAAATGCAGGAACGGGAAGCCCGATGGTTCGGACTCAATAAAGTTGAGTGCGGACTTCATACCGATCTAATCAGCAAGTAAACCTTAGAAATGAAAGTATTAGTGACCGGAGGTGCCGGATATATCGGTACCGAATTGATCAGTGCGTTAATAGCCAAACCCGAAGTAGAAAAAGTTATCATTTACGATAACCTCAGCCGACCCAACTACAACATGTTCCTTGGGCTGAGGCTTCAGAAACACCTGAAGATATCCTTTGTAAAAGGAGAACTTCTGGATTCCCGCGGCCTTAAAAAAGTGTTGAAGGATGTAGACGTAGTATATCACCTGGCAGCCCACGTGACCACACCATTTGCCAACGCTGATGCACATACCTATGAACAGGTGAACCACTGGGGTACAGCGGAACTGGTCTATGCGGTGGAGGAAAGTAACGTGAAACGGTTTATCTATACCAGTAGCACAGGAGTTTACGGATCTTCGAAAGATGCTGTGGACGAAAAGACGCCCACCGCGCCACAAAGTTTGTATGCAATCTCCAAGATGCGTGGTGAGGAACACGTACGCAGGCTTTCAAGTAAGATCGATACATTCATCATGCGTTGTGGAAACGTTTATGGTTACAGTAAGAGTATGCGCTTTGATGCGGTGATCAATAAGTTTGTGTTCGAGGCCAACTTCGATAAACGGGTTACCATTCAAGGTGATGGAAAACAGTCGCGCGCTTTTATTCATATTGAACTGCTGGCTAAAGCGCTGGCCAATTTATTAACGGCCGACCTGCACAGCGGAACCTACAACCTTGTAGAAAGAAGCCTTAAAGTACTGGATATCCTGGATGTGATGAAGGAACTTGTTCCTCCACTGGAATTCATCTTTATCAATCAGCACCTGCACTTGCATGATCTTCATGTGAAACAAAATGAGTCCGTGAATAAGTTGTTGGGAATAAACAACCAGCGAACACTCAGGGATGAACTGGAAGATTTCATGGCCAAGTTCAGTTTTTAAGAAATCCTTTTTATAGTTTTCGGATTAACCCTTTAGCATGCAGGAAATTGCTACAGTCATTATTTTATTGGCAGTGGTTACCGCATTGGCGGAGGTAACAGACAAGATCCGGATTCCCTATCCGATTTTGTTGGTGTTGGCCGGGATCGGCATTGGATTTATTCCGGGCCTTTCCACCATCCACCTTGATCCTGAAATCGTTTTCCTGGTTTTCCTTCCACCGGTTTTATATGCTGCGGCCTGGTCAACATCCTGGCCCGATTTCAAATCTGCAAAAAGGCCTATTACATTATTGGCCATTGGTTGTGTAATCTTCACCACGTGTGCTGTGGCGTGGGTAGCTCAACTGGTGATACCGGGATTTGGATGGGCAGAAGGATTTGTATTGGGTGCGATCATATCACCACCCGATGCTGTGGCAGCAACAGCAGCCACAAAGGGATTGACTTTACCCAAGCGTGTTATCACCATCCTTGAGGGTGAAAGCCTGGTGAATGACGCTACCGGTCTCATTGCTTACCGCTATGCAGTGGTTGCCGTGGCTACCGGAACATTTGAACTCTGGCAGGCCGGCATGCAGTTCATCCTCGTGGCTGGCGCAGGCATCATAATCGGATTAGTCATAGGGTATATATTCAAATGGATACATTGTCTCACTCCAAATAACCCGACCACAGATACTACACTAACTTTTCTGGCTCCCTTTATAGCCTATCTTTCCGCTGAAGCTTTACATGTTTCGGGTGTGTTGGCGGTAGTAACGGCTGGCTTGTACTTAAGCTGGAATTCCAGTGAGATATTCTCACAGCAAAGCAGGCTTCAGGCGAACAGTTCGTGGGATACCGTATTGTTTATTTTGAATGGTACCATATTTATCCTCATCGGACTTCAACTGCCTGACATCATCATGGGTATCGGAGCGGAATCGTTCTGGGCATGGAAGTATGCGGCATACATATGTGGGGCTGTCATTGTAGGGCGGTTAATCTGGGTGTATCCGGGAACGTATGTACCAAGGTGGTTGAGTAGGAAAATACGCGAGAATGAACCCTCACCGGATCCGAAGCTGGTAACCATCGTGGCCTGGTCGGGTATGCGCGGTGTAGTTTCGCTCGCGGCAGCACTGGCACTTCCGCTGACGATCAATGGGACAGAACCTTTCCCTCACCGGAACCTGATCATCTTTCTTACCTTCTGTGTGATATTCACTACGCTTGTTTTGCAGGGTCTGACCTTAAGGCCCATGATTAAATTGTTCGGGATTGAAAGCGATGGAGCAGACCACCGGGATGAACACAAGGCAAGGCTGGTATTGGCGTCATCCATCATTGAACACATTGAAGAAAATTATTCTTTGGCGTTAAGTGATGAAGTACTGAATCAGATAAAATCCAAATACGAGATACGGATACAGCGACTGCAGAACGATCAGACCGAAAATAAACTGGATGAGAAACAGATCCAGGAATTTTTCCGAATACAACGTGAGTTGTTGCAAAAGGAACGCACTGATTTGATCCGGTTAAGGCGGGAGGGAAAAGTAAGTGATGAAGCCCTGCGCAAGATTGAGTATGAACTCGATCTGGAAGAGACACGCTTATTGCTCGATAGTACAAAATGAAAAAGACCGCGGTAAGGCGGCCTTCTATTTCAGTTTAGTTATTTCTTAACAGAATTCATCAAACACCTCCACCAGGTGTGAACCAATCATTTGTGCGTTCCGGCCTTCGATATGATGACGTTCTACAAAGTGAACCAATTCACCATCTTTGAACAGGGCAATTGCCGGTGAAGATGGCGGATAAGGCAAGGTATATTCACGTGCTTTTGAAACCGCTTCTTTATCTACTCCGGCAAATACGGTCGCCAGGTTATCCGGTTTCTTAGCCGAATTCTGTAAAGCCCATTTTACTCCGGGACGCGCTGCTCCGGCAGCACAACCGCATACTGAGTTAATGACCAACAGTATAGTACCTGTTTTAGATTTGAGATAGCTATCTACCTCTTCAGAGGTTTTTAATTCTGAAAAGCCAGCACTGGTTAAATCCGTGCGCATCGGGGCTACCAATTGTTCGGGATACATATTCAATTAAAGTTTAGATTCCGGTTATATAACAAATTACATAAATCCTAGTTCCAGCTTGGCAGCCTCACTCATCATATCCTGTGAGTAAGGCGGATCAAAGGTAATTTCCACTTTCACATCGTTTATACCTTCTATCGCCTTTATCTTCTGTTCTACTTCTCCGGGGATTACCTCTGCAGAAGGGCAGGAGGGCGATGTTAACGTCATCTGTACGTATACATTATTGACAGGAAAGACGCTGATCTCATAGATAAGCCCCAGTTCATAAACATCTACCGGGATCTCCGGATCGTAGACGGTTTTGATCGCCTGGATCACTTTCTCCTTGATATCCGGGATAGCTGTTTCTGATACGTTGATATTTTCTGTCTGTTCGCTCATGACTTCACTTCCATTTTTGTTTTAAAGGCCAGGGCATACAGTTTCATCTGTTTGATCATGGCTGCAAAACCATTGGAACGCTGTGTTCCGATAAACCGTTCCATCCCGATCTTCTGCATGAAAAACAACTCTGCGTTAAGAATGGTGTCCGGAGCTTGTGCGTTGAAGATTCTAATCAACAGACTTACTAAACCTTTGGTGATAGCTGTATTACTATCCGCAGTGAAGTAAAGCTTATCGTTTTCCAGTTTAGCGGTAAGCCACACTTTGGACTGACAGCCCTTTACTACGTTCTCTTCGGTTTTATCACCTTCAGGCATCTCCGGAAGTTTTTGTCCTAGTTCCATAATGTAGAAGACAGTCATTTCCATGTCTCCATCCAGTAAGGAGAATTCGTTGATGATTTCGTCCTGTGTTTCCTGAATGGTCATTTCATGAAATTGATAACACGATCCAATCCTTCTACAAGCAGATCTATTTCTTTCTTGGTATTGTAAACAGCGAAGGAGGCGCGAACCGTTCCTTCGATGCAATAACGTTCCATAAGAGGTTGTGTACAATGATGTCCTGTACGGACAGCGATCCCGCGGGCATCCAGCATCTGGCCAATGTCGAAATGGTGAATGCCTTCAACCACAAAAGAGAGTACACCTACTTTGTTTTTAGCCGTACCAATAGGTCTTACTGATTTGAGTGCAGATACTTTCTCAGTAGCGTACACCAACAGATCATGTTCATGAGCGGCAATGTTTTCTTTGCCCAGTTCATTGATGAAATCCATGGCATACTTATAAGCGATCACATCACCGATGTTGGGAGTGCCGGCTTCAAATTTATAAGGGAGATCGTTGTAGGTAGTTTTATTAAACGTTACATCTTTGATCATTTCACCACCACCTTGATAGGGAGGCATCTTTTCAAGGAGCTCTCTTTTACCATACAGTATTCCGGTACCCGTTGGTCCGTACATTTTATGGGAAGAGAGACAGTAGAAATCACAATCCAGATCTTGCACATTGATGTCAATGTGAGCACCGGCTTGAGCACCGTCTATCAGTACAACCGCGCCAACTTCGTGAGCCAGTTTGATAATCTCTTTTACCGGGTTGATTGTTCCCAGACTGTTAGAAGCATGGTTAACCGAAACAATCTTCGTTTTTGAAGAAAGTAATTTTTTGAAAGCATCAATATCCAGTTCACCTTGTTCCGATACCGGGATGACTTTCAGTTTAGCTTTCCTCTCCTCAATAATAAATTGCCAGGGAACAATATTCGAGTGATGTTCAAGGCCAGAGATGATGATCTCGTCACCTTCTTTAAGAAAGGCTCGCCCATAGGTGGCGGCTACAAGATTGATACTTTCGGTTACGCCTCTTGTAAAAATGATCTCCTGCTCGGATTTTGCATTGATAAATTTCTGAGCAGTGTGCCTGGTCTCTTCGTAAGCTTTCGTTGCCTTTTCAGCAAGGGTATGAATGCCGCGATGAATGTTGGCGTTGTATCCTTTATAGTAGTCGATCAATGCGTTGATCACTACGTTCGGCTTCTGTGAGGTAGCTGCGTTGTCAAAATAGACGAGATCTCTTCCATTGACCTGCTGATGAAGAATAGGGAATTCACTCCTGATCTTTTCAATGTCAAGAGCCTTGGTCAATGTAGAGGAGGAAATCATACTTAAAAGTTTTTGTGTAACCGTTCGCTGATCACCTGATCAATGTAGGTTTTGATCACCGGATCTTTTACAGCATCCAATACTTCTCCGGCAAAAGCATAAAGCATCATAGCCTGAGCCGTTTCCTTGTTTATACCGCGGGTCTGCAGATAGAATAGGGCTTCTTCATCCAGCTGACCCGAAGTACAACCGTGGGAACACTTCACATCATCGGCCCAGATCTCGAGCTGAGGCTTGGTGTTTACGGTGGCTTTGTCAGTCAGGAGTATATTTCGATTCGCCTGGAATGCATTTGTCTTTTGCGCATCCGGACGAACATAGATCTTTCCGTTGAATACGCCACGGGAGTTTCCGTCCATAACGCCTTTGTACAATTCATTGCTGAATGAATTCGGTTTACGGTGGTCTGCTACGGTGTGGTTGTCAGCGAGTGTATCTTTTCCAAGGAGGTACAATCCGTACATGTGTGACTCAATACCTTCACCATCCAATACCATGTGGAGGTTGTTTCGGATCAGTTTACCATCCAGGGAGAACGTAAATGTATTTACACGGCTATGGTTAGCCTGTTGAATCTGAGTTGAACCTACCTGGTGACGCGCACCTGAATCATTCTGAATAGAATAGAAATTCAATCCGGCATTTTCTTCAACAATGGCTTCCGTTACAGTCGTTGAAAAATGAGCTGCACTTCCAGCAGAGTCAAATTTCTCAACCACCGTTACTTCAGCACTGCGCTCAACCACGATCAGGTTTCTGGAATGAGAGATTACCTGGCCATTTTGGGCATCATGAATATGATAAAGAACAACCGGTTTGTCTACGATTACATTTTTAGGAACGTGGATAAACACACCATCATTCCAGGTCGCTGTGTTCCATGCTGCGAATGCATCCGCATTTACATCAGCGATGGTTCCTAAATATTTTAGTGAAGCTGCCTGGTTATTCTGAACTGCATCTTTTAATGTCGATACAGTAACTCCGGATGCGTTGATGCTGGATTGTTCAGCAGAATAAATACCATTGACGAAAACCAGAACATGGGCATCTAACCCAGCGATGATGAAAGGAGATGCATTGATCTTACTTTCCGGATTTTTGGCGTTGAGGTCAAAGTTCTTTTCCAGAAAACGGGTAACGGGCGTGAACTTATACTCTTCGGATTTTGGTAAAGGAAGTCCCTGCTTCTTAAAAGCGTTCAGGGCTTCTTTCCGTTGTTGCATTTGTGATGGGAGAGTGGTGATACTCTTTTCTATCACTGCAGCCACGTCAGCAGTAATGTTCTTCTCAGTTGCTACAGCACTCATCGTTTTAGTTATGCTACGGTGACTTCGTCTTTGATCCAATCGTATCCTTTTGCCTCAAGCTCCAGGGCGAGTTCTTTTGTTCCCGACTTCACAATCTTTCCCTTGTAAAGCACGTGAACGAAATCCGGTACGATATAATCCAGTAGACGCTGATAGTGTGTTACTACTATTACTGCATTCGATTTGTTACGGAGCTTATTGACACCATTGGAAACGATCTTCAGGGCATCGATATCCAGACCGGAGTCGGTCTCATCCAGGATCGCCAGCTTGGGTTCAAGCATCGCCATCTGGAAAATTTCATTGCGTTTCTTTTCACCTCCGGAAAAACCTTCGTTGAGCGAACGATTCAAAAGCGACTGATCGATTTCAACCAGCTTCATCTTTTCTTTCATTACACCCAGAAATGATACAGCATCCAGCGGTTGCTGACCGCGGTGCTCACGGATCTGATTTACCGCTGTCTTCATGAAGTTGATAGTACTCACACCGGGAATTTCCACGGGATACTGAAACGCTAAGAACACACCTTCGCGGGCACGTTCTTCCGGTTCAAGTTCCAACAGATCTTTTCCCAGGAAATCTACTTTGCCTCCCGTCACTTCAAATTCTTCACGGCCTGCCAGTACGGAAGCGAGTGTACTTTTACCCGAACCGTTAGGTCCCATGATAGCATGTACTTCGCCTGCTTTTACTTCCAGGTTGATTCCGTTCAGGATCTGCTTCTCCCCAATCTTTGCTTGTAAATTCTTTATACTTAACATCTCTTCTGTATTCTTCTTCTTGACTAATTATTAACCAACACTTCCTTCCAGGGTAAGTGCTAAAAGTTTTTGCGCTTCTACGGCAAATTCCATGGGCAACTGATTCAGAACTTCCTTCGCATAACCGTTCACGATCAAGGCTACGGCAGACTCTTCATCAATACCTCGTTGCAAACAGTAGAATATCTGATCTTCGCCAATCTTCGAAGTGGTTGCTTCGTGTTCGATTTTGGCAGTGCTGTTCTCAACATCAATGTACGGGAAGGTATGTGCACCACATTTGTCACCCATCAGTAGTGAATCACACTGAGAGAAGTTACGTGCACCTTCTGCGCGTTTCATGATGTGTACCTGTCCTCGGTAACTGTTCTGAGAGTGACCGGCAGAGATACCTTTCGATACGATTCTCGACTTGGTGTTCTTACCAATGTGGATCATCTTCGTTCCGGTATCGGCCTGCTGATAGTTATTGGTAACAGCAACCGAGTAGAACTCACCAGAAGAGTTATCACCTTTCAGCACACAGGAAGGGTACTTCCAAGTGATCGCTGAACCGGTCTCAACCTGAGTCCAGGAGATTTTAGAGTTATCGCCAAAACACAAGCCACGCTTGGTTACGAAGTTGTAGATACCACCCTTACCTTCTTTATCACCAGGATACCAATTCTGTACAGTAGAGTACTTCACCTGTGCATCTTTCATTGCGTAGATCTCTACTACAGCCGCGTGAAGTTGATTTTCATCACGCATAGGAGCAGTACATCCTTCGAGGTAGCTCACATAAGATCCTTCGTCTGCCACAATCAGGGTGCGTTCGAATTGTCCGGTGTTGGCTGCGTTGATACGGAAGTAAGTGGATAATTCCATCGGGCAACGAACGCCTTTTGGAATGTAGCAGAATGAACCATCGGTAAACACCGCTGAGTTCAACGCTGCGAAGTAGTTATCATTTACAGGCACCACGGAGCCCATGTATTTCTTGATCAGGTCAGGATACTTTTGAACGGCTTCACTGAAGGAGCAGAAGATGATACCCAGTTCACCTAATGTTTCTTTAAATGTAGTAGCTACAGAAACGCTGTCAATAACAGCATCCACCGCTACACCGGTTAATCTCTTTTGTTCGGTTAGTGAGATTCCCAGCTTTTCGAATGTCTTGATTAGCTCAGGGTCTACTTCTTCCAGATTTTTGGGAGATACTTTCTGTTTGGGAGCAGAGTAGTAGATGACATCCTGGTAGTTTATGGCCGGATATTTCACATTGGGCCAGGTCGGCTCCTTCATCTTAGTCCATTTCTGGTAAGCATCAAGGCGCCATTCCAGAAGCCACGCGGGTTCATTCTTTTTTGAAGAAATAAACCGAATGATATCCTCATTCAGACCTTTCGGGGCCGAATCGGTTTCGATGTTGGTCGTCCAGCCGTGTTCGTATTCCTTCGATGTTAACTCTTCGAGTACCTGGTTGTCCTTACTCATGGTAGTCTATTTAGACTAATTTTAAACAATCACAAAAATATAACAAAAAAGCCATTTTTAGGTTCAATCCGCGGCTTATTTGTTGGAAATCGTTTGATCTATGAGATTAAGGCTTCGGTCCAGACTTTCTTCCAGCGAGATCATGGTTTCTGTTCTTTCTATGCCTTCCACCTGCTGAATTTTATCATGTAGCACTAGTTTTAAGTGGTTGGTATCCTTACAATGGATTTTTACAAACATGCTGTAATTCCCTGTAGTGTAATGGATGCTGGTGATTTCCGGGATCTGTTTAAGCTTGGC
This sequence comes from Ohtaekwangia sp., assembly GCA_036503775.1. GTDB lineage: Bacteria > Bacteroidota > Bacteroidia > Cytophagales > Cyclobacteriaceae > Ohtaekwangia. The sequence continues at coordinate 5,293 of DASXWH010000173.1, read as the reverse complement.
CATCACCTGGTCGTAAAGGGCACTTTTCTGAAGGAAAATCCCAATGAACGCGGTGATGTCATATCCCAGCTTCGCATAGTTTACTTTGAGGGTGGTTTTTTCAACAATGCCAGCTTCTTCCATCTTGTTCATCCTGACGTGAACAGTTCCTCCGGATACAAATGCTTTCTTCGCTACCTCTGTATACGGTTTCTTGGCGTCTTGCATGAGGATTTCTAAAATCTTCAAATCGACATTGTCAACTTTATAATTTTCAGCCATGTTGAAATTTATGTTTTAGCGTTAATTCAAAAATATGAAATAGTATTGAAAAGTATGCAAATATTCGAATCATTTATTGATCCAGCAGACAGTTTAGGTGTTACTTTGTTACATAATTCACAACGAGACATACTCACACACGCACTCAAAGCTCACTCCAAACACTATTGTAGGGTGTTGAAATTGGCAGACAAGCCCTCCGGTCTCGGGGGTGGAGGTAACGGGATAAAGTCCAGCCTTTGGCGACCTAACCGCTCCGTGGAGGTTCGAATCCTTCTCCTACAGCAAACACACACAAAACTCACACAGCACACATAACATTGTAGGGTGTTGAAACTGGCAGACAAGCCCTCCGGTCTCGGGGGTGGAGAGTACGGAATAAAGTGTTGCACCCTGATCCCGGTCCCGATAGTACCGATAGCTATCGGGGAGGACCAAGATCAGGAAACAAAACCTAACCGCTCCGTGGAGGTTCGAATCCTTCTCCTACAGCAGCTCAGTTTAGGTTAATGAGTTATTCAGAGCTACCCGTCTCAAGTAATTGGGGCGGGTTTATTTTTTTATAACCTCTTCCATTTTCTTGTGCACTATTGATTTGATGGCAAACAATCGTTTGCTTTGAGAAACTGAATCAAACTGAATCGTACGTATGCAGGACTTCCCATGGTTTAAACATTATCCGGCCCGTGTTGCACATGAAATAAAACTCTACGACTATAATTCGCTCATCGAACTCTTTGAGGATAGTGTAAAAAAGTATCGGGATAAAGTAGCTTTTGAAAACATGGGTGTTACCATGACCTTCGGACAGGCGGACGAACTTTCCAGAAACTTCGGAGCGTACCTACAACAGGAACTTGGATTAAAAAAAGGAGAGCGCATCGCCATACAGATGCCGAACTTACTTCAGTTTCCGGTTGCTTTTCTGGGAGCTTTGCGGGCGGGCTTAACGGTTGTCAATACCAACCCGCTTTATACACCACGCGAGATGGAGCATCAGTTTAAAGATGCAAGCATTTCTGCGATTGTGATCGTTGCCAACTTTGCCAGTAACTTAGAAAAGATCCGCTCGAACGTTCCTTCCTTGAAGCATATCATCGTGACCCAACTGGGTGACATGCTAGGTGGATTCAAAGGCACCCTGGTAAACTTTGTGGTGAAAAATATTAAGAAGATGGTACCAGCGTATAACCTTCCGGGAGCGCTTTCCTTTAAAGATGCTTTGAAGAAAGGGCCATCCTTGAAATTGAATACACCAACTCTTACGGTGGATGATATCGCTGTGCTTCAGTACACCGGAGGAACAACCGGTATTGCCAAAGGAGCAAAACTGTCACATGGAAATATCATCTCACACAATTCCATGATCACGCAATGGTTCAAGCCTTACCTGGAAAACAGTACGGGAAATGATGTTATCATCACCGCCATTCCCATGTACCACATCTTTGCATTGACGGTGAATGGCGTTCTAATGATGAGCACCGGTGTGAAGAACGTGATGATAACCAATCCACGTGACATGAAAGGGTTCTGTAAAGAACTTAAGAAACATAAGTTCACCATTATCACAGGAGTTAATACGTTGTTTAATGGGCTACTCAATAATCCTGCTTTCAAAGACCTCGACTTCTCTCATCTGAAAGGTGCAGTAGGAGGGGGGATGGCTGTTCAGGATGTAGTCGCAAAACGATGGGAAGAAGTAACCGGAAAACCTTTGGTGGAAGGATATGGCCTGAGTGAAACATCACCCGTGTTGTGTTGCAATCCATTGGATGGAACACATCGCCTGGGTACCATTGGATTACCGATGCCCAATACAGAAGTAGCTATTTTCGATGATGATGGAAAACAACTTGCGCAAGGTGAAACGGGAGAGATATGTGCACGCGGTCCTCAGGTGATGTCAGGCTATTGGGAGAAAGATAATGAAGGTGTATTCTTTCCAGGGGGATGGTTCCGTACGGGTGATATAGGATTGATGAATCCGGATGGTTTTTTTAAAATTGTTGATCGTAAAAAGGATATGATTAAGGTATCCGGCTTTAATGTTTATCCGAATGAAATTGAAAATGTCATTGCTGCCCATCCCAAGGTTCAGGAAGTTGCAGCCATTGGCATTGCCGACCCTAAATCAGGAGAGGTGATCAAAGTTTTCATCGTGAAGAAAGACCAGAGCCTTACGGAGGAAGAAGTGAAACAATACTGCCATCAGAATCTCACCAATTACAAAGTTCCGAAATTCGTAGAGTTCCGGACTGAGTTACCGAAAACCAATGTAGGTAAAATTCTAAGGCGAGCACTCAAAGAAGAGTCTTCCGCTGGTGCGGCATAATAACCATTTGATAATTGGTTACGCACATTGTAATTTCAGGATATTAAACCCTTATCACTATGATCGGCTTCTTTGAGCATCAGTATCTTTCCTATAAAAAAAATCACATTAAGAATCTGCTGGCGCTGGCCAAAGTGGATGGTCACATGCATCCTAAAGAAGAAGCTCTTTTGTTTAAAATAGCCAAACGCTACGGACTGAAAGACCGCCAGGTTAAGGAACTCATCAATATGGAGGAGAAATTCAAGATCAATGTGCCGGATAATCACAATGACAAGATGAACCTTTTATACGATCTGGTACTGATGGTATATGCCGATGATGTAGTAGATAAGCACGAGGTCGCTTTTTGCGAAGAAGCAGTAAAGCAATTCGGTATGAAGAAGGAATTGGTGAAATGGCTTCTGAAAGAATTTGATAAGGGCACACCTCCGCCAGCGGATGAGTGGGATGAGATCAAAACAGAGGCAAAAGAGAAATTCCTGATTAAGAAGAGTAAGTAAAAAAAGAAGCCCTGATGTCTCTGTCAGGGCTCTGTGGGAATCGGTCAATCAATTTTTTTGTGCCCGGTATTCTCTGAGTTTCTTCAGCAATACAGGATCATTGATTGGTGTAAGTGGCTTAATCTTATCGTTATCCTCATTCATGAGGTAATAGTTATTTTTAAAGAACAGGAAGGCTGTACGTTTTTCGTTGTTGAAAACCTCGATGATCTCATACAGGCTGCTTTCAAAATCACCGTACAAAGTCAGCTTGTTTTCCTTCAGTACGTAGTGGAATTTATACTTCTTGTTGGTGTTGTCAACCGCAGTAAGAATATCGTTTTTAGAAGCTGCCTGCGCTGAGTTTTCAACCACTGGTGCTGTCATTTCATCACCTGTTTTTGAAACGGGTTGGGTTTCTTCGGCAGGATCAAAAGCATCGATTGCCGGGCGTGAAGCGATGGCATCATCCTTCTTCGGTTCAGACTTTTTATTCTTGTTCGGTTTGGCAGGCTCTTTTGTTTTCCGGTCTGGCGTTGTGCTTTCAACAACTACATCAGCCTGTTCTTCTACCTTGGTTTCATCCTGGGATACAACCGGGTTTTCAGGCGTAACTTCCGTGATAACCGGTTGCTGAGTTTCCGTTTTGCCATCAGGCTTGAATGAAAAATACGCCACCGCTCCAATAATAGCAGCGGCAAATGTTCCGATAGCCAATTTAGCCAGGCCGGTTAACTGTGTACCGGGCACCGCTGAAACCGGAACGTTACCCAGCATAGTTTTTAGTTCCGTGATGCGCGCCTGACGAATTCCTTCTCTTATTTGCTGCTGAATTTCTAATTCACGTTGCAGTTGAGGATCGGCCTGTAATTGTTGTTCAAAGGCAGCCTTTTCCGTAGCACTCATCCGGTTGGCTACGTAATTGTCCAGCAATTCTATGTTGTTCTCTAATGCCATAATTCTTTTCTAATCTAAAAAGTCATGCTCAGAGTATTGAGCTTTGACCAGTTCATCCAATTTCATCTTACACTTGTACTTCTTCGTCTTTGCCGTGTCGGTGTTCGCGAATCCCAATTTATCGGCAATCTCCTGCATCGACATTTCCTCAAAGTAGTAGTACATGAGCACTTTCTTACACGTTTCACCCAGTTGCTCGATGCACTTCAATATGATCTTGTCGCGTTCAGCTGTTTCTGTATCTAACGAAACGGCCGTATCCTTTTCTTCATTGGAGAGTCTCTTTTTTCGATCCAGCTCTTTTCGCCACAGATTCTGACAGATACTGTAGATATACGTGCTGATCTTCGATGTCAATACCAGATTGCCAGAGGTTGCCTTCTGCCAGAAGACAATCAGGGCATCCTGATAAATATCCCGCGCCTCCTCTTCCGTTCCACTGTTGGTGATAACCAGTTTGGTCATCATCCTGTAATATTTCTTATACAGGAACTCAAGAGCCTTCTCATCGCCTTTGCAGATGCGTTCGAAAATCTCTTTTTCGTCCATGTTTGAGCTCGACCTGTATACCATTGTTTCAGAAGGTTGTAACCGCCTGTGTTACTTTTTTGTGTTTTTTTTCGATCAATATAGGGGGAAGTCAGTTAACCCGCTTCCAGGTCTGGGTTCGATAAAAAGGGCCCCAATACCCCCTGACTTTCAGATCATTTCCCTCAATCCAGAGTTTACAACGATAGATTTTGCCTTCCTCCGGATCCAGGATACTTCCGTTTGTTAGTTCATCACCGGAAGCTTCCATGTCCTGGATGATCTCCATACCGATGATTTTTTTTTTATACCGGCTGTCATCTTCCGGGCATTCATTACAAACGGGATCAGGATCATCTTCCTTGCCTGGAAATATCTTGAGGATCTTACCAAAGATCTTCCCGTTCCGTTCGAAGATCTCTATTACTGATTTTTCTTCGCCTGTATTGTCATCCACCGTTTTCCATTTGCCAAGAATGGATTGCTGGCCTAAACAAACATTCGAAAGAAGCCAAAACAACAGGATCAGGGCGCGCATATGAGGGTACGGTTGACTGGTTTAATGTCAAAAATAGAAAAAGCCCCGGCATTACCGAGGCTTCATGGTGTTTTCTATAGTCAGATTTTATTGCTGATCGGCAGATTTATCTGCAGCCACGTTAACCACCGTTTCAATAGCTGGTTTTACAGTTGCTTCAGGAGTTGCGTGAGGTTTCTCTGAAATGTGAGG
>DASXWH010000172.1:0-28318 GCA_036503775.1 Ohtaekwangia sp. | reverse complement strand
GTCGAAACCATTCCGGGAAACTACCTCAGCTTTTACCAGAATGTTTATGAAGCGATCCGGGATGGAAAACCTTTGGCTGTGAAGGCAGAAGAATCACGGGATGGAATAAAACTGATCGAAGCCTGCTATTTAAGTAATGAGGAAAAGAAAAGTATCAAACTATAAATTGATTCCGGATTTCAGATTCCAAATTCCAGACTTATCTGGATTACAATCTGGAACCTGGAATACGGAATTTGGAATTATATGAAAGTAATAACATTCGGGGAGATCATGCTGCGGCTATCTACACCAGGATTCGCCCGCTTTGTACAATGTGACAACTTCAATGTAGTGTATGGCGGATCAGAAGCCAATGTTTCGGTTTCATTAAGTTATTTCGGAATACCTGCGGCTCATGTAACGCGGTTTCCCGATAATGATCTGGGTCATGCTGCCACGCAGGCGCTTCAGCACTATGGTGTTGATACAGCCTCCATTATTTATGGCCCGGAGCGTATGGGAATTTATTTTGTAGAGAACGGTGCCATGCAACGGGCGTCACGGATCATTTATGATCGGTTTGATTCTGCTTTCGCTCATATTAAACCCGGAATGATCGACTGGAATGATGTGTTTAAAAATACATCGTGGTTCCACTGGACAGGTATTACGCCTGCTATTTCACAAGGTGCTGCAGATGCCTGTCGCGAAGCTATTCATGCGGCCCGTAAAAACGGCCTCACTGTTTCAGGCGATATCAACTACCGCAGGAACCTGTGGCAGTATGGAAAGACAGCACGCGATATCATGCCTGAGCTCATTGAGTCAACGGATATTATTGTTGCCGGTGTTGCCGATATGGAAAACTGTACGGGCATCACCGGAGATACATTTGAAAATGCGTGCAAAGCATTCATCAAAAAATATCCGAATACGAAAAAGATCACCACAACACTTCGGGATTCTATCAGCTCCTCACACAACAAGCTGAAAGGTATTCTCTGGAATGGTAAGGAATTGCTTTCATCCCGTGAATATGACATCACGCACATCGTTGACCGCATCGGAGCGGGTGACGCCTATATGGCCGGGTTGATCTATGGATTGGTAACCGGGAAGAACGATCAGCAGACCATTGACTTTGCCACCGCAGCCGGAACGCTTAAGCATTCCATCGAAGGCGATGTTAATGTGGTTACGGCCGCTGAAGTGGAGGCCCTGGTAAAAGGAGAGAACGTAGGAAAATTATTACGATAAGAAAGATGGCATTTACACAACAACAGATACTGGATACCATGAAGAGCACGGGCATTGTCCCCTTGTTCACATCAGAAGATAAAGACGAAGCGCAACAGGTTATTGAGGCCGCGTATAAAGGTGGTGTTCGCGTTTTTGAATTCACCAACCGGAAATCAAATTCATTCGAAGTATTCTCACACCTGGTAAAGGTAGCATCAAAATATCCGGATCTCATGCTCGGTATTGGTACCGTGATGGATGGACCAACTACAAAGAAGTTCATCGATGCAGGAGCACACTTTATTATTTCTCCCATTCTGAAATTAGAGATGGCTGAAGTTTGTCGTGCACACAATACGCTATGGATCCCCGGATGTGCAACACTGACTGAAATTGTTACGGCAAAGGAAAATGGTGCAGGAGTAATCAAAGTATTTCCAGGTTCTGTGCTCGGTCCTGGTTTTGTTTCATCGATCATGCCGGTAGTTCCCGACCTGAAGCTGATGATCACCGGAGGTGTTGAACCCAATGAAAAGAGTTTATCAGCCTGGTTCAAAGCCGGAGCCATGTGTGTAGGTCTGGGCTCTCAGCTTTTTGCCAAAGATATAATGACAGCAAAGAACTGGCCCGCGCTTGAGAAAAGTGTAGCCGAAGCACTAGCCATTGTTAAACAGCTCAGACAAGTCTGAATGTAAAGCATACAACCACAACCCTAAACCATTCTCCCGTGCAAAAATTAGATTCGATAAACCAGGCCGTAGGAAAATTCCGCTGGACGATCTGTTCACTGGTATTCGTAGCAACAACTGTAAACTACCTCGACCGGCAGGTACTAAGCTTGCTGCAACCCAAGCTCGAAGAGATCTTTGGCTGGTCTAATACAGACTACGCCAACATCGCGGCTGTTTTTCAATTCACCTATGCTATCTCGATGTTGTTTGCCGGACGGATCATCGACAAGCTCGGTACCAAATGGGGTTATAGCTGGGCCATTATCATCTGGTCAATCGCGGCTATCATGCATGCCATTGCTATACCGATGGGAAGCAGCGTGGCCTCTGTACTTGGCATTACTACCATTTCGGTTTCTGTTTTAGGTTTTATGATAGCACGGGCTGTACTCGCACTGGGTGAAGCCGGAAACTTTCCGGCAGCGATCAAAGTAACGGCTGAATATTTCCCTAAACGTGAACGCTCACTCGCTACAGGGATCTTTAACTCCGGAACAAACATTGGCGCTATCCTGGCACCCATTACAGTACCCTGGATCTATGATCACTGGGGCTGGGAATATGCCTTTATACTTATCGGAGCAACAGGGTTTTTATGGTTGATCTTCTGGCTGTGGTTGTATGAGAAACCTGAAGATCAAAAACGGTTGTCTGCCGAAGAACTGGCCTACATCAACAGTGACGACAAAGAAGCTGAGGTAAAGGTGGTGGAAGAAAAAGTGTCGTGGGTAAGGTTGCTGGGCTACCGTCAGACATGGTCTTTCGCTTCCGGGAAATTTATCACCGATGGTGTGTGGTGGTTCTTTCTTTTCTGGCTGCCGGCATTTTTGAAAGCGCAATATGGAATTGTGGGACAGGCTGTAGTATTGCCGCTTGCTGTGGTATATACCATGGCCATGATCGGAAGCATTGGCGGTGGATGGTTCCCGATGTACTTTCTTAAGAAAGGATATCAGGTGTACGATGGAAGAATGCGCGCCATGTTGCTGATCGCTCTTTTTCCGTTAACCATTTTAGCTGCGCAATCCTTAGGGCACATAAGTTTCTGGGTTCCGGTTTTATTTATTGGTGTCGCGACCTCAGCACACCAGGCATGGAGTGCCAATCTCTTCACTACCGTTTCAGACATGTTCCCGAAAAAAGCTATTGGCTCAGTAGTAGGTATCGGTGGCATGGCAGGAGGTATCGGTGGTGTGATACTCACCAAAATTGGTGGTGCATTATTCGATCATTACAAAGCACTTGGTCATATTGAGACCGGTTACAGCATCATGTTTGGTATTTGCGCTGTTGCCTATCTCGTGGCATGGGGCGTTATGAAAACGCTTGTTCCAAAGTATAAGCTCATTACCGATCTCTAAATCGTTTCGTAAAGTATCTGAGCAGCGGAGTGTCACAAAGGTTATGCAGGCATCAACCTTTGTGACACTCCGTACTTTTTTGTCACCCTGCTTCGGATTCAGCATTTCAGAAGTTTTCATAACTTACGCTATTCAGAAGCCCGGATCATGCACAAAAGAAGGATTTTAGCAGGGATAGCCATGTTTTTTGCAGTGCTGCAGGTTTGCCTGGCTCAGCCCAGCCAGTATCGGTTTTCCAGAATTGATATCAGCAACGGCCTTTCCAATAGTCAGGTAAAGTGCTTTTACAAAGACAAGCGCGGATTTATGTGGTTCGGAACAAGCTCCGGACTAAACCGCTATGATGGTTATTCGATGAAGGTATTCATTCGTGATGCCTCCGATTCCCTTTCCCTTTTCAACGATGATGTAAACCGGATCTTTGAAGGCCCTGATGGAAAAATGTGGATTCACACCTGGTCAGGTAACGACATTTATGATCCGGAAACGGAACGCTTTTTACATAACTCTAACCAGGTTCTGGAAGGTCTTTCCATTACCGGTGGATTGATCATTGATATTAAAAAGGATTACAAGGGCAACTATTGGTTTGTTCATTCCCTCTCCGGCATATTCAAATATTCACCTGGAAAAGGAACAACTGCACTGGTGAATATTCCGGGAGATTCCACATCCATTATCAGCAATCAGCATACCGCTTCACTGCTGGATCCATTGGGAAACCTTTGGGTTATCCACTCCAATGGCGTGCTCGAAAAAATTGATGGCATCACCAACAAAGTAGTATACCGGAATTTCGAAGTAAGTCGTTTCTCCAGTTCGCATGAATATGACTTTATCATGGATTCAGAAGGCGATCTGTGGATACATGCTATTAACAATAACCTGGGTGTATTTTACCTCGATGTGTCTACAGGGAAAATGCAACGCATCAACCGGACTTCTGCCGGAGTGAAGCTGAATACCGATATTGTACGAAGCATTGTACAGGATAACCGCGGGTTGATCTGGATCGCCACCGATCACGGGGGAATCAACCTGATCGACAAGAAAAAATGGTCAGTGGAGATTCTGATGAATGATCCTGAAGATGGCGAAAGTCTGGTGCAGAACTCCATTAATAAATTGTACAAGGACGATGAAGGAATAATCTGGGCGGGCTCTTTTAAAAAGGGAATCTCCTTTTATCACGAGAACATCCGGAGGTTTCAACTGATACGGCATCAGAAATCAAATCCGAACAGCCTGCCCTTTGATGACATCAATGCATTTGCCGAAGACGATAAAGGGAACCTCTGGATCGGTACCAATGGCGGTGGATTGATTTATTACGACCGCAGGAACAATACATTTAAACGTTACCTCAATGATCCACAAGATCCGGCAAGTATCAGCAATAATGTAATTGTCTGCCTGCATATCGATCGTGATAAAAAGTTATGGATCGGAACCTATTTCGGTGGACTGAATTGTTTCGATGGAAAAAAATTCACCCGCTACAAAAATAACCCTGCAGATGTAACGAGTCTTTCGGATGATGGCATCTGGGAAATTTATGAAGACTCGCAGCGCAGACTTTGGATCGGAACCCTGAGTAAAGGCGTGGATATCTTTGATCGCGATAAAGAGCGGTTCATTCACTATCGGGAAGGCGCACCGAATTCTATTCACGCCAGCTACATCACCTCATTTATTGAAGACAGGGAAGGTAACATCTGGATAGGCACCGGTTATGGTGTCGATTTTATGGATAAGAATTCCGGAAGATTTATTCATTACCTCAATGATATTAATAATCCAGCCAGCCTCAGTAATAATGGTATCCTGTCGAGTCTCATGGACAGCCAGGGAAGAATCTGGTTTGGAACGCACGGTGGATTAAACCTGTACGATAAGAAAACAGACACCTTCCGCTCGTATAAAAAAGCGGATGGGCTTCCGCATAACAGTATTGTTTCCATTGTAGAGGATGATAACAAGAATCTTTGGGTAGGCACACCTGATGGTATATCGAATCTGGTATTGAATCCGGATATGAATGCAGACAAAGTTGTTCTGAATATCCGGAACTATGATGAGGCTGATGGATTACAAAGTAAACAGTTTACGGAGAATGCGGGGATTCGTACTCAGCGTGGCGAGTTGATTTTTGGCGGCCCCAACGGTTTTAACATTGTGAATCCACGTGCGATACAGGTTAACACCAACAAACCCCGAGTTATCCTCACTGATTTTCAGATTTTCAATAAACCCATCAGTATCGGTGAAACTATAGATGGTAAGGTCTTACTTGATAAATCTATTTCGGAAACAACGGAGATCACACTGAAACATGCGGATAATGTTTTCTCCGTTGACTTTACCGCGTTAAGTTTCTTTCATCCGGAGAAAAGTGAATATAAGTATAAGCTTGAGGGATTTAATCAGGATTGGCTGACAACAGATGGAACACAACGCAGGGTTACCTATACCAACCTTGATCCGGGTGTCTATACATTTAAAGTAATTGCTTCCAATAATGATGGGGTATGGAACCGCGAAGGCGCGAATCTGCGGATCACCATTCTTCCTCCGTTCTGGAAAACCAAGATCGCTTTCGTTCTGTACGTGCTGATAACTTTTGCAGCTCTGTTACTTTCCCGAAAGCTTATCCTGGAACGCGAACGGGTGAAGTACCACATGGAGCAGGAGCGTAAGGAAGCTCAGCAGACACATGAGCTTGATTTAATGAAGCTTAAATTCTTCACCAATGTAAGCCACGAGTTCAGAACACCCCTTACACTGATCATCACTCCGCTGGAAAAGATATTACGTCATACTACACGCGAAGATGAGAAGAAGCAATTTCAATTGATCTATCGCAATGCCCGGAGGTTATTGAACCTGGTAAACCAGTTGCTGGATTTCCGGAAGATGGAAGTGCAGGAAACCAAGCTGAATGCTTCCGAAGGTGATATCATAAGCTTTATAAAAGACACGGCCAATTCATTCTCCGATCTGTCGGATAAAAAGAATATTCATTTCTCGGTCAGCAGCAGTGTGCAGTCTCTGGAAACATTCTTTGATCGGGATAAGCTGGAGAAGATACTATTTAACCTTTTGTCAAATGCATTCAAGTTCACATCACAGAATGGCCATGTAGATGTTTACATTAAATCTATTCAGAAACCGGAAGACACCGTGAGCTGGCTGGAGATAAAAGTGACGGACGATGGGATCGGCATTCCCAGGGAAGATCATGATAAAATATTTGAACGCTTTTTTCAGCGTCACGTGCCTGACTCGATGGTGAACCAGGGAAGTGGTATTGGTTTGTCCATAACACGTGAGTTTGTCAAAGCGCATGGTGGAACGATACGGTTAGAAAGCGAACCGAATAAGGGTAGCTGTTTTATTGTACAGATACCTGTTCCGGAAATTTCCACGCAACCTGTTACGGGTGTAACGCACGAAGAAACTTTACAGGATCCTGAAATTGAGTTGCCGGCTAATGAACCCATAGAAGACCTCTCCTCGAAAACCCGGAAACCGGTATTGCTGTTAGTAGAAGACAACGAAGATTTTCGTTTTTACCTGAAAGACAATTTTAAATTCCAATACCGGATCCTGGAAGCACAAAACGGAAAAGAAGGTTTGAAACTCGCGCTTCAATACATCCCTGATTTGATTGTCAGTGATGTGATGATGCCGGGAATGAATGGCATGGAGTTCTGCAAAAAGGTGAAGACCGATCGCAATATTTCACACATCCCGGTAATCCTGCTAACCGCCCGGACAGCAGAAGAACAGAAGATGGAAGGATTTGAAGTAGGTGCAGATGATTACGTAACAAAGCCATTTAACTTTGAGATATTGCAATCGCGTATCCGGAACCTGATTCACCAGCGCGAAATCTTTCAAAAAGATTTCCGCAAGCATATTGAAATCAAAGCTACTGATATTGTTATCTCATCGTTGGACGAAAAGCTTATTCAAAATGCGATTCGCATGGTGGAAGAAAATATATCCGATGCCGATTTTTCCGTAGAGCATTTAAGCCGGGAGCTGGGCATGAGCCGTGTGAATCTGTATAAGAAATTACTGGCGCTTACCGGCAAGCCACCATTGGAATTTATACGGACTATACGCCTTCAGCGTGCTGCCCAATTGCTGGAGAAGAGCCAGCTTACCGTAGCTGAAGTTGCCTACAAGGTAGGGTTTAATAATCCGAAATATTTCGCACGATACTTTAAGGAAGAGTATCAGGTATTACCTTCTGCATACGCCTCATCAAAACGGACGTAGTCAGGGTAACTGATTTACTTTTTTGAATTCAGCAGCGTTGGCAAATGTTTTCATCGCAAAATTGTACGCTAACTGACAGCTGTCTTTTTGTAATTCATTGTTGTTGCTGTCGGCCAGCCGATAATCTTTCGTGATGATCTGAAGATCACCGGAGTAGAAATCAGTCTGTGTTTCGTAGGCCATACCTTCTGTACATATACTATTGAAAAAGTTGGTCTGGCGTTGTGTGACAAACGTCTTTTCCTGCTTGTCAAAATAGTGTGTGAGCGTGATGAACCAGTCTCCGCTTTCACTGAACGGATTTTGTGATACCAGTAGTGTATTTCCTGTGCTGTCTTTAAGCACACTGTACATCTCTTTATACATTTCCGGCATTTCATCCGGACTGATCGCTACGGGGGCTTCATTATCCTTCAATCGCACAAAGAATGAAATACTTTCCTCGTGGTTACCCTGATACTCTTCAATAGTCGCTTTTTGAGCACGGAGCCTCTCGATAATATCAGGCTCTGGAACAAGTCGTGAGGTACTGCTTTCTGCAGAATCTGTCAACGTTACTTCGCGTGTGCCTTTATCTTTTGTAGTGCAGGCAACGAGGCTTAAGGAAACACAGAGTAAATAGATGCGTATCATAATTTTAGGGTTTCTCTGCCGACAAATCGCCCTTTCCCCATCAGGAAATGTATAGCTTTCGTCACGTTCCGGTCTATGCTTTCGTCCGTCTTCAGGTAGGAAATGTATTTAATGATTTCCATGCGAAGGGAAGGCGCTATGTGTTCAAATATTTTTTTGGCTTTCGGATTTTGTTTAAGTGCTTTAACCAGTTTGGGATGAGGAGCAAGGTACTTCTTTTTCTCCGGATTAAATTTAACGGTGAAGGTAGCGGTTTCTCCGGTTTCTTTCCCGGCCGCTTTTCGCATGGGTGTGTTGAGGTATAATCGCCATTGTCCGCTGTACCGCACCAGCGTTTGTGTAAAGGCGTGACCATCGATAGTCATTTTTACAGGGATCTTCCCTTTATCTTTTCCCGCTGCCCTGAAGATTGCTGTCAATACTTTTGCAGGAAGCAATACATACGGATTAATACCAATGATTTGTATTCTGGCCTTAAACATAGGCTTACTATCCGGGGATCTTTTCGGTATGGATGAGTTCGCCTGAACGACTCAGGTAGGTACAGGTCATAGAATTCATTTCAACAATCCATTTCTCAACACCGGACGCTGCTGAATCTTTGCAAAAGGTTGGAAAATCGGTTTGACCTTGTTGATGGATTTTTAACCGGTGTCTGAATGTTTCAGGATCTGGATTTTGAGCGACCGGCAGCGCGTCATACTTTGGTTCGGATTGGATCTGATATTGATCAGCACCTGAATAGATGGTGTGACCATCGCGTACATACGTTTCATACGAGTGCACACCCAGCAATTTGATATCCTGAAAATAGCGTGGAAAATCGGCACCGGATTTCACCTTAGCGTGAGCACTTTTAATTTGATCAAGTGTAAACATACTTCATAATTTTTTGCCTTACTCTACTTTAAACCAATCAAAGGCTGCATAATTTTTTTCATCAGCAACCAGGTTGGCACTGATGGCATAGATGCCGGGCTTGGCACCAATCCACATTCCCTTTTCGGCTTTGAATGCGGAAGATACCGTTTCGAAATTTACACCATCCTTGCTGTAAGCAAACAGACAGGTCTGATCTTCACGAAAGGTTACTTTGAAATATACTTCATCACCGGTGTAGGGAAGTTCGACCAGTTTCTCCTGCGGAAACCACCTTCGTTTAGTCAGGTCTCTTTTTCCCTCATAAATAGCGATACTGTTTCCATTTTCATTTTTCTGAATACAGATCGAACGGAATGTATTTCCCATCATCACTAACCCAGCCTGCTCACCCGGTTTAGTAAAGTGTGCCTGTAATTTGGTAGTGGCACTGAACGATGGCGCCATCACTTTTTGCAGCAACAGGTTACCGGCATAGAAAATATTTCCAACATCGGTAGACGTTGAAATCGTGAAGAGTTTGATCTTTCCCGACTGCGGATCAAGTGCGTACCATTTTTTTTGAGGCGCTGCATGCCATTGCCACTGTAATCCCAACGTAGATTCATTGAATTCATCCGAGGTTTGGGGAATCATCACCGGATAATTTTTTCCAACGTTGGGTTTGGTATGTTGCATAACCGGCTCACCAATACCATCACCATCAGGATCTGTTCCGGGTATTGGCCATCCATCTTTCCAGGTAACGGGTTGCAGGTGTACGATCCTTCCGTAAGCATCACGATCCTGAAAATGCATAAACCACCAGTCGCCTTTTTGTGTTTGCACAAAGCCACCCTGGTGCGGTCCGTTTACCGTACTCTTTCCCTGATGTAATACAACCTTGTCTTCATACGGTCCATAAATATTTTTTGAACGAAGAATGGATTGCCAGCCTGTAGCCACACCACCGGCCGGAGCAGCGATATAATAGTAGCCATCTTTTTTTTCCATGAACTTGAAGCCTTCCAGTGTAGGTTGCCGCTCCGGATTTTGAAATACCAGTACACCGTTATCGAGGACCCTTTTTCCATCAGGAGAAAGTCTGTGGATGTAACACGGTCCTGCACCAACGGCTCCCCTCACCAGGTAGGCGTTGCCATCATCATCCCAGAAGGGACAAGGGTCTTCCCATTTCTCTACATCAACTACGTGTGTGAGTTCCCATTTCTTTGAAGGGTGATTGGCTATGCCAACAAACAATCCGTCTTCAGGAGTGCAGAAATAAACATAGTACTTGTTGTTATGAAAGCGGATGGATGGCGCCCAGGAACCCTGGCCATGCTGGGGTTTGTCATAACGCTGTAACGGCAGACGGTCATACACATAATTAATGATGCGCCAGTTGACGAGATCTTTTGAGTGTAACACTGGTATTCCCGGCTGGCAGGTAAAGCTTGATGCCACCAGGTAATAATCATCACCAACACGGATTACATCCGGATCGGAATAATCCGCATAGAGCACGGGATTTTTGAATGTGCCATCGCCATTGTCAGCGGTGTAAAGCTGAGCGTGACAGATTAAACTTTGAGAAAATATAAACAGGAGAAGGATCTTCATTTTATGGGTAAGCATATATCTGGTGTTCACCAAATATATCAAAGATTGGCTTTTCCAGCTTTACCGTTCGACAATGGATCGCTTAAATCCTTTGCCATCCCAGGTATACCGGATCACTTCCGTTTCCAGTAAATCATATTCTGTTTCTAAACGCGGATAAGCGAGGTATTCAATGGCATCAAAACCCGTTGGTTTAAGATCGTAGCTGGTACTGATGATCTGCTCGTGTTCACGGATGATCGCCTCAGGTGTTCCGGCCTTAAAGAATTCTTTGACGGTAATGGTTTCAGGTAAAATGATAGTCGGGTCTTTTATCAGGCTATTGTTGCTATAGGAAAAAACAAACAGGCCATGTTGAAAGAATGATCGGTCATGTCCGTCATATCGTGCATAGATGATACAGGGTGTGCCGTCACTTTTAATAAGCTTGCGCAGTTGCACTATTTTAAATTCCTGCTGGCCGGTTGTATAACTGTATTCAACCACGAGGTGATCATCCGTTTCAGAAGAGTAGGTACATGTTTTTGTTTCGATGGAATCTCCACCGGGGAAGGTATAGGTATTGAACCGAAGCAGAGAATCTTTTCTACTTTTGTTCAGCTGTGGCGTGTATTGATCGGGAAGGGCCAGAAATAAATCATGGATGGTCTGGCCGAAAGAAAGGTGAGAAATGATAACAAGGAAAAACAAGAGTTGGAGCCTTGATTTCATAAGCAGCTTAGGGTTATACTAAGCTAACTTAAATTCGGATAAAGTTTACGTTTGCGCGTATGAACTTTACATACCGCGAACGGGATTAAAAAGATTGGAAGATTGTAAAACTTAAAATATTTCAATTTTACAATCTTCCAATTCTACCCTTTTGCAATCGCCTATTGCCAGTCGAATTCGGCACAGCAGCTTACATCATTGGAAATGGAAGGATTTGAAGCCACAAAATAGGTTTTGCAATACAGCGTACCGTTGTCATATTTTGTCTTCCATTCTTCGTATTCAGGTTGGGCAGCCAGAAAACGCATTCCAAAGCCAAAGCCTGTGGCTACCATATCAGAACCGTTTATTTCAATTTCATCCTGGGCAGAAAACAATTCCTGATAGTTTTCCTGTGTACACAAATTGGGAATGATTCGGTCAGCGGCAATGATATACTCGACCGTCTTTCCTTCGATGAGCCAATGACCACAGCCGGCATCAGCACATTCGGAAAGATAGGATACCTTCTTTTCACCCTGGAAGCGCAGAAAATCTCCGCAGGTCGGATCTTCAGGCCATTCCAGTTCTGCGACTAGTGAATTGTTTTCATAAACTTCGATTTTGGTTTGCATCCATACCGTCTTAACGAGTTTACCTTCAAGAGATTCTTTTTCGTCTTCATTGCACGAAAATACTATGACAGACAGAACAAGAGCGATTACGTAAACAAAATACTTCATGATTGTGATTTAGTTAGTTCCCGGAACAGGCGAAGATAATGAGTGCTTTAAAATTAAAAAATCAATTTTTTGCTTCACCTGGTAACCGTTTTATTCTTCACATGCCAGGCTCTGAACTTCAGACCGTATTCCTGCAATTTTTTCATATAAGGACTGAATCTCATCGGGTATTTGTCCTTCATTAGTGAGATAATACGGAATTACAATACGATGATACGAAGATGCTGTTTTTACAGAGATCGAGATATCTGCACCATCATAGCACCGGGCGCAGCTATTCAGATTCAGCGCCTGGAATTCCGTCAGGTCAAAACTGGAAGTAAGCTGTTCCCATTCGGTGCAGGTTGATTTTTGACGTAATGGATTTTTTCCCGAACAGGAGTGATTGAAATGTACACTGCCGGGTATAATTGTTAATGAATCTTTCGATGGGCTCATGCCATACAGGATCACACTGGTTATGCTGATGATCTCCGTATCACCGCACGGTTCATTTTCCTCACAATCGCAGCCCGCTGCAAAAAGCGTTATGATAAGTAAGGTTATCTTCCAGGTTAATTTCATACGTAAGGGTTTGGGGATTTAGACACCGTACCCGGTTAATTCGTTGGAAGCTTTCCAAGAAGTTGCTTCATCAGGGCCTTGATTTCGGGAGAGCCATGTGTTGTACTAAGCTTCCGGATCTGTGCGAGGCAATCCTGTTGGTCGAGATCGTCCATCCATTTCCATAATGCTGGTGTATTCAGGGCAGTCCATTGCGCAAGGGAAAGCAGATTTTTGAAATCCACTCCGTCTTCGTCCTTTTCAAGCGACAATACCTGTAAAGCTCCGTAGGTGCACTGGTAAATTCCTTTTCCATTTTTTACCTGCATTCGGAATTCGGTTTTTGCTGAGTCAGGCATTTCTTCCAGGATATCATTCATGAGGTAAGTAGACCGAAGCATGGTTTCCATCAGAAATTCTTCCACGGCTACAGCTTCATTGAACCGCGCCTGATCGGTTAGCAATACCAGCATGCTGGGCAGTATCTGGAAAAACGGAGAGCCCATCTCAAACCGGGCGTTGGGCGAAAAGGTTGTATCGGTAAAGATGTTGAGGTTTTCTTTATTTAAGAGTTTTGCGTAAAAGGCGGCATAGTATGGATCACGCAACCGGGGCAGAGAAACCTGATTGTTGACGGCATTATAAAACTGAATAAGTATTTCCTTGTATTGCACCGAACCCCATGCGGTATCTAATGGAGGCAACTGATCCAGCTCTATACGTTCCTCCTGCGCTTGAGCAACGGATGGAAGTAACATGAGAATGAGAATAAAGGCTTTCATGGAAATAAGATCATTCGCGGTGGCTGTGTGAATGCTCCTGATGTTTTTTAGGTACCGGATCAAAACCACTCGTACCCCACGGATTACAGCGAAGTATACGATTCATGCCCAATCGTATTCCTTTGAGCACGCCCCATTCCTGTATAGCTTCGATCGTGTATTGTGAACAGGAAGGTGTATGCCGGCAATGTGATCCAAGCAATGGCGAAATACTCCATTGGTAAAAACGAATCGGTAATATGAAAAATTTCCGAAGCATATATATTCATCAACCACGCTCGAACAGAACTATTCAATCGTGTAACTCATCTCTCCGTCTTTTCCATCCATCAATTGCACACCCAGTCCTTTGAGGTCGTCACGGATCTTATCCGAAAGCGGATAATTCCGATCCTGCCGCGCCTTCTTACGCAACTCAATCAGCACATGAATGATTCCTTTGACCAGTTCATGGTTGTGCTCCTCTTCCTCGCGTAAGCCCAACACCTCTTCCATGAATCCAATGTAGGCAGCCTTGAACGCCTCGAATGTTTTTGAGCTTACGTTCTTTAAGGTGATGTTACCCGATTTAAAATCATTAATGCGCGAGGCCATTTCAAATAATACAGCAAGCGTTTTTGCGGTGTTAAAGTCATCGCTCATGTTCACGTAACAGTCATCAATAAGCTGAAGCAACTCAGCGTCAATGGCTGTATTCACTGAGCCCTCGCCCTGGTGATTGATCTTTTTGAGAATGCCCAGTGCGTTTGATAATTTTCGGAATCCTTTCTCAGCAGCACTTAATGCTTCGTTGGAAAAATCAAGTGTGCTGGAGTAGTGTGATTGCAGCATAAAGAAACGTACCGTCATCGGACCAAATCCTTTTTCCAGCAGGGGATGGTTTCCGGCAAATAATTCGCGTGGCAGAAATGAATTCCCCAGCGACTTACTCATTTTCTGGCCATTTACGGTAAGCATGTTTGAGTGAATCCAATAGTTCACCGGACTTTTTCCGTTAGCACCAACAGCCTGCGCAATTTCACATTCATGGTGCGGGAATTTTAAGTCCATTCCACCGCCATGGATATCAAATGTTTCACCCAGATACTTTGTACTCATCACTGTACACTCGATATGCCACCCTGGAAATCCGTCACCCCAAGGAGATGGCCAGCGCATAATGTGATAGGAGGAGGCTTTTTTCCAAAGCGCAAAGTCAACCTTGTTTCGCTTTTCATCCTGACTATCGAGCTTCCGTCCGCTGTCCATCAGTTCTTCAATTACCCTGCCAGACAAGGCTCCGTAGTGATGTTCCTTATTATATTGAGTGACATCAAAGTAAACGGATCCGTTCGTTTCATAGGCAAGACCTTTATTGATCAGGTTTTTGGTGATCTCCACCTGTTCAATGATGTGCCCTGTGGCAGAGGGCTCTATGCTGGGTGGCAAGATGTTAAACTGCCGCATTACTTCATGAAAACCTTCTGTGTAGTGTTTTACTACCTCCATAGGTTCTAACTGTTCCAGCCGCGCTTTTTTAGCGATTTTATCTTCACCCTCGTCCGCATCGTTTTCAAGGTGCCCTACATCCGTGATATTTCTGACGTATCGTACTTTAAAACCTAAGTATCTGAAATAGCGCGCGATAACATCAAATGACATGAATGTGCGCACATTTCCCAGGTGAACGTCATTATAAACAGTTGGTCCGCAGACATACATGCCTATGTAACCTGGGACGATAGGCGTAAAAAGTACCTTTTTTCCACCCAGTGAGTTGGTGATATGAACAGGGAATTTTTCGAGAAGTTTCATAACAAAAGTCGGCCGAAAATACGGATTTCGGGTGCAACACTAAGCGTTGGTTGCAAAAAATGGAGCATATAATATAAGGAGTGGTGAAAGAATATTGTCCACATTAATGTCGTGTGTGTTTCCGCACACGGTTTATTTAAACTCAAGAAATCAGGGGATAAAAGAGCTAAGTTGCATAAACAACAGGTGTTAGGATTGAAATCGGTTGTGAAATCGCTATCGTAAACGGAATCACAATCGATTGTGAAAACGTTTGCGAAAGATTTTTTTAACTAACTGATCACCGGATGAAACAAAATATATACATTCGAAGGCCCATAATCCCAAATTTTGTTTTGCGGTATTATGATCGTAACCCAATATTATTATTTAACCAAACCAAACTATTATGATCCGAAAGTTTACTGTTTGTTTGATGCTATCGGCATGGTTCCTGGCAAGCAGCTGTGCTGATGACGAGGCGGATTCTCCGCCAAAATCTTCCTTAAGTGTCAGCGCGAATTCAGGCCTGGCAAATGACACCGAGTTTACCTTCACGATTACTCAGGTAAATGCAGATGCAGTAACGCTTTACCCTTATGGTATTGCTAAAGCGGTGTATGGCACCGTTCCCATCACCGAATTTGAAGATGGAGAAGCCACTGTTACGTTCACCTATTCTCAGGTAGGAACGTTTGAAGCCGTTGTTGTATCAAACAACCATACGGATGATGGTTCTAGTGTAAAAAATAGCCTGTCTAATGCTGAGACGATCACTATTACCAGCAATAGAAACGATCTGACAGCTTTTACACTCTCCTATAAACCGGATGATGAAACTACTATCAACAGTACAAAGACGGTTATTGACCAGGTCGACAAGGAGATCGTGGTTACGGTACCATACAGTGTGGATGTTACTGATCTGATCGCAAACTTTACGGTATCTCCGTTCGCTACGGTAACTGTTGGAGGTGTTGCACAGACAAGTGGTACAACTTCAAACGATTTCACTACTGACAAAACATACGTTGTTACTTCACAGAACGGAGCCGCTTCGGTTAACTGGAATGTTGAGGTAGTAGTTACTGATCCTGAAGATCGTACGGGTATTGAAAGCTTCACAGGTACATACCTGGCGGGTGATGTTGAGGATCGTACATTCCCAGCGTATGTTGACAGTGCAGCGCACATCATTGTATTCTATGATACACTGGGTACACCAAACGAGTATTTTTCTTCTGTTTCATTAGCATATGAGCTTCCTGGAAGTTTCCAGACTATTCAGTATGAAGGCGAAGCTTTGGAGCAGGATACCGAGTTCGATCTTTCCGGCAATGACCAGGAAGTTACGGTGATAGCAGAGGATCCAGATACCGATGAAAATACCTATCAGATCTATGTTTCCGATGCCCCTACATTAAAGTTGAGTTTTGAAGATCTCAATCCGGTTGTGGTTGGAAAGACAACCGACTTCACTATACTTCTCCGCGCACTTTCACAACCTTCCAAAGAGTATGTCACGTCAATTGATTTTGATACGAATGCTAATCTTGTGATAGGAACCATTTTAGCGGATGGAGATCCTGTTACGGATGGATCTACAATAGACTACTCTGAGCCTGTAGTATTTCAGGTAGAGGTAACAAATGTTGACCTTGGAGTTACATTTTGGGTTACATACACCGCAACGGTCGGACAACTTTAAAACCTAACCTTAATTATCGTAATGAAAAATATTTATATAAACTGGATGCGATCATTCCTACTGGTTGGAGCTGTGGCTCTTTCCATGACGGTGTATGGTCAAAAGCAAAGCGTTTCAGGAACGGTAACTGACGAGCTAGGTCAGGGTGTTCCGGGCGTAAGTGTTCTTGAGAAAGGAACAACAAACGGTACAGCAACAGATGCTCAAGGAAAATATACACTGAGCGTTGAAGCCAGTGGAACACTGGTGTTCTCTTTCATCGGTTACAGACCTCAGGAAATTGCCGTAAGCAATCGTACTGCCATTGATGTTTCCCTGGTGCCCGATATTACTTCTCTTGAAGAAGTGGTGGTAACCGGTTACTCTGAGCAACGCAAAGCGGATATTACCGGTGCTGTGGCAGTCGTAAATGCTGAAGAGCTTAAGACCATAAAGGCGGCCAGTGTTGGTCAGCAGTTAGCCGGTCGTGCTCCTGGTGTTACGGTGTCAACTTCCGGTTCACCTGGTGACGGTGCAAACATCCGTATCCGTGGTGTGAACTCTATCACGGGTAGCAGTGACCCATTGGTTATTATCGATGGTGTACAACTGCAAGGTGACAAAGGTCTCAATGGATTGAACCCTAACGATATTGAAAGCATGCAGGTGTTGAAAGACGGTGCATCGGCTTCCATTTACGGTTCACGTGCAAACAATGGTGTTATCATCATTACCACCAGAACTGGTAAATCAGGTAAAGTAAAAGTAACATATGATGGATATTATGGTGTAGCTACTCCGGTTGGAGGCTACAATGATTTCCTGGTTAAAAATCCATTGGATTACGCACAGAAGTATCACACGATAAAGAACCCATCAACTGAGGATTTTTATGGTGGCGTTGGTGCAGCAGCTTCTATCCCTGAATTCTTCTATACTCCCGTAGATGCTGACGGTAATGCCATTACAGATATTTCGACTTATAACTACCCTGTAGATCCCCGAGAGCAACCTACTCTTTTCATGATGTCAAATCCGGAAGGAACTGACTGGTGGGATGAGACTTTCGATCCAGCTCCTATCACTAACCATACCATTGGTATCTCCGGTGGTGGAGAGAACGGAACATTTGCAGCTTCAGTGGATTATTTCAAGCAGGATGGTACCATGAAGTATACGTACTTCGATCGCTTCTCAGCCCGCATCAACAGCTCAATGAAAGCTGGAAGATTCACTTTTGGCGAGTCTCTTTCATTTGCGCGCAGTACCGGGGTATTCCAGCAAGGTGGAAACCAGAATGAGCAGAACGTAATGACGCAGATTCTGAAAATGAACTCGATCGTTCCGGTATATGATATATCAGGCGTTAATTTCGCCTCTGCGAAAACCGTTGGATTCAGTAACGGTTCTAACCCGCTGGCATTGTCTTATCGCAACAAGGATGATATCAGCTATTTCTATCGCCTCTTGGGTAGTTTGAATGGTGAATTCAAGATCACTGATTTCCTGAGAATCAAATCAAACTTCAGTGTTGACTTTAACCAGAACTCCAATCAGAACTTTCAGTTTCCTACATGGGAAAACCGCGAATTCAACGCTACAAACTTCTTCCAGGAAAACCACGCTACTGGCTTTAACTGGGTTTGGACAAACATGCTTCAATTCAACAAGATCATAGCTGACAAGCACAATATTTCAGCTTTCGTTGGATATGAAGCCGTTCAGAACAGTGTGCACAACATTGGTGGCCGCCTCGATGGTTACGGATTTACCGATGTAGACATCCGCTACCTCAATATGGCACTTGCTCCGACTGTTAACTTTGTGAACAGCAACGTAAACGGACCAAATGGTATTGCTGGTGTGAATAACCTTTCATCGATATTCGGTAAAGTGGATTACTCATACAATGACAAGTATCTCTTCAGCTTCACCATACGCAGAGATGGTTCTTCAAACTTTGGTCCTGACTATCGTTACGGAACATTCCCTGCATTCAGTGCAGGATGGAGAATTTCTGAAGAATCCTTTATGCAAGGTTTCTCCTGGCTGGATGACTTGAAACTCAGAGCAGGTTACGGAGTTACCGGTAACCAGATTATCCAGGCATTTAATGCCTACGATCTGTACGGTGCAAGAAGTGCTTATGATGCCAGCTACGATATCGGTGGTACTAACGGTGGAAACAACGCTGGTTATGCACTCACAGGATATGGTAACCCGGGCACGAAGTGGGAAGAAAACCGCATGACCAACATCGGTTTTGATGCAACAGTTTTGAATGGAAAATTCAATGTGGTATTTGATATCTATAAGAAAGATATCGTGGATCTGTTGTATAACGGACCGTTCCCTGGTTTGGCTGGTGCAGCAACACCTCCTTACAGAAATACAGCGAACATGACCAATAACGGATGGGATGCTGCGGTAAATTATCGTGGTAATGTAACCAGCGACATTGGAATCAATGTTGGCCTGAACCTGTCGCATTATAAGAATGAGATCACGCTGTTAGAAGGTGATACTAAGCTCCTGTTCCCTGTAGGTATTGATAAACGCTTTGGTGAAGTCAACGTTTGGCAGGTAGGTCAGCCGATCGCCTCTTACTACGGCTACCGCCTGGATGGAATTTATGAAACGCAGGAAGAAGTTGATGCACTTCCTAACGGTGGATCTGAAAAAATCGGTCGCTTTAAGTTCAAGGATATCAACGGTGATGGAAAGATCACACCTGACGGTGATAATGTGCCGATCGGAAGCGCTCACCCTGACCTGACCATGGGCTTGAATATCGGATTGACATACAAGGCGTTTGATTTCAACCTGTTCCTGTACGGAACATTCGGTAACGAGATCTATAACTACAATAAGCTGTTCACACACTTCGGATTCTTCAACTCTAACGTACACAAGGATGTGCTGACCAAGTCATGGACTCCTGAGAATGGTGGCAGTTTGCCGATGATCGATCCGAACGATGCAGCCAGCTTAGCGTCCAGTACATTTTATGTTGAAGATGGTTCATATGTGAGAGCACAGAACATAAGCCTGGGTTATACACTTCCTAAGAACAAGTATTTTGAAAAGCTGAGAATATATGTACAGGCACAAAACCTGTTCACTATCACCAGCTATAGTGGTATAGATCCTGCTCTTTCAAGCGTAAACGTAGGAAACGGTCAACAGAACGATGTGTGGGCTGGTTATGACTTCGGAAACTATCCGTCTTCCAGAACAATTATGTTTGGTGTAAACGCAGCTTTTTAACCCAGTAGATTTAAAATTTTATGTATAACATGAAAAAAACAATTTTAGGATCAATCGCTTTTGTGGTTGTATTCTTAGCCATATTGGGATCCTGCAGTGATTCGTTCCTGGAAATTAATCCGCAGGGATCGCTAGGTGTTTCTGCTCTGGCGAACAAGCCAGGTGTGGAGGCTGCACTGATCGGTGCATACGCCCTTCTTGACGGTTATCATATTGATAACAACAATACATGGCCTTCTGATCCGGTGAACTGGATCTTGGGTAGTGTGCCTTCTGATGATGCTTACAAAGGATCTGAACAAGGTGATATCGGTGAAATTACCCTTATCGAATTGTATCAGTGGTCTGCTGGTAACTCATTATTAGGCCAAAAATATATCCCCCTGTATGAAGGTGTTACCCGTACGAACTCCGTTATTAACCTGCTTGCTGCTTCAGGTACTGATGTTGATGACATCAGAGACCGTGTACAAGGTGAGGCACTTTTCCTGAGAGCGTATTACCACTTTGAATTGTACAAAGTATTTGGACCTGTTCCTTATTTTATTGAAACCGATACGGATTTCAGAAAAACGAATGAAGGATCAGATCCATTAGCAATGGCTATTGCCGATGTTGAAGCTGCTGTACCGCTTCTTCCCGAAACACAATCAGACAAAGGACGTGTTACCAAAAAAGCTGCACAGGCCTTTTTAGGTAAGCTCTATATGTATGATCTGAACTTTGATGAAGCGATCGCAAACTTTGAAGCTGCAGGCGTTCCGGATGGCGAACTGGTAAATTGCCAGAGAGATTTGTTCCAGTATGATAAGGAAAACAGTGCAGAAGCTTTGTTTAGCGTACAAATGTCAACCAGCAATGCGGCTCAGGCTCGTAACTCTAACTGGTTGAACCAATTGGCGAACCCTGTGGGTGGTGGATTCGGTTGCTGCGGTTTCCACCAGCCTTCACAGAACCTGGTGAATGCATATAAAGTGAATGCCTCTGGTCTTCCTTTGCTTGATGATTTCAATGCTGCTGACCTTGATCCTGCAGTTGATTTTGTAGATCCTCGTATCGATTTAACTATTGGTAGAGATGGTGTTCCGTATTGGGATTGGGCTACTCACGCTCCTGGCTTCATCCGTTCCAGATCATACTCTGGTCCGTACAGTCCGAAAAAATTCCAACCGTATAAAACTTCTCCGATCGTAGCGGGTGGATGGAATGGTGCTGCCAACAATGGTGTGAACGTTCCGGTTATCCGTATGGCGGATGCTATGCTTCTGCTGGCTGAAGCATATGTTGAGAAAAACAGACTTGCCGATGCACTCGAGCTGGTAAATAAAATTCGTACCCGTGCCGGCAACTGTGCACAGGGACCTATGGAATTACCTGACAGCAACGGTGACGGACAACCTGAAGTTCTCAGCGATGCAGCGGTTATCGTTGATGCAGCCAATATGAATGGTAGCTTAAATACCTGGGCTAATTATAATGTGAAGCCTTACCCTGCAGTATGGGCTGATCAAGCTACAGCCCGCAAAGCTGTACGCTTCGAAAGAAGACTTGAGCTCGCGCTGGAAGGTCATCGCTTCTTTGATATCAGAAGATGGGATGATATGGCTCCTGGTTACGCGGCTACTCTGCTTAACGGCTTCGTAGCAGCTGAAAAGTCAAAAAGATCATATTATAATGATGCTTCAACCTACCAGGAAAGACATCGCTGGTATCCATTCCCTACCCAACAGATTCAGTTGAGTATTGTGGGTGGCGTACCTCAGCTTAAACAGAATCCAGGCTGGTAATTATCGGCCCATTTCAATAGTAAAACATCAAAGAGGCAGATTATATCTGCCTCTTTGTTTTTTAATTCTATCCCAATTTCTAAACTTTAACGCCTAGAGCTATCTGAATACCTGATGCCCAAACTCTTTTTAAACTGCTTTTTGTTCTTGATTTTCATGATGGTATCGTGCGGAACGAGGGATGAACAATCCGCTTCCGGTCCATCACTTTTTGTGAACCTGGCGTCAGAACAAACGGGAATTACCTTCACCAACACAGTTAAAGACACTGAAGCTTTTAACATTTTTACCTATCGCAATTTTTACAATGGCGGAGGCGTAGCCATAGGGGATATTAATAACGATAGCTTACCGGACATTTATTTTACTTCCAACCAGGAGAAGAACAGGCTCTTTCTGAACAAAGGAAACTGGACGTTTGAAGATATTACTGACAAGGCTGGAGTGGGGGGGACTAAAAGCTGGAGTACTGGAGTTACGATGGCAGATGTTAACGCAGATGGCCTGCTCGACATTTATGTATGTAACTCCGGAGATGTGCAGGGTGGAAATAAGGAAAATGAACTCTTCATCAATAATGGTGACCTTACCTTTTCAGAAAAAGCAGTGGATTATGGGTTAAATGATAAAGGGTACTCCACGCATGCTTCATTCTTTGATTATGATCAGGATGGTGATCTCGATTGTTATATTCTGAATAACAGCTTTAAATCCATTGACCGCGTAGAACAGTTTTTGATTTCGCGTGACCAACGTGATGTGGAAGGCGGTCATAAGCTTATGCAAAATGACAACGGACATTTCATTGACGTAAGCGCTGAGGCCGGTATTTATGGAAGCTGGATAGGCTTCGGGCTGGGTGTTTCGGTAAGTGATCTGAATGGCGATATGTTCCCCGATATCTACATCAGTAATGACTTCTGGGAACGCGACTACCTCTACATTAATCAGGGCAATGGTAAGTTTTCCGAAGAAATTATTTCGAGAACTAATATTATTTCAGCTTCCAGTATGGGATCGGACGTTGCCGACCTGGATAATGATGGCGATGCTGAAATCTTTACAACAGACATGCTCCCGGCAGACAATGTGCGGATCAAGAGCATGACCAAATTCGATGAAACGAACATCAAAGAATTGAAGATAAGATCCAGTTATCACTATCAGGTCCTTCAGAATTGCCTTCAGTTCAACGATGGCAATGGGAATTTTCAGGAAATGGCAAACGTATCAACTGTAGCGGCCACCGACTGGAGTTGGGGTGCACTTATGTTTGATATGGATAATAATGGATGGAAGGATATTTTTGTTTCAAACGGAATTTACCGCGACATCACATCGCTTGATTTTGCCGACTTCGTAGCCGACCGCGAGAACATTAAAAAAATAGTAGAAGAAAAAGGCAAATTTGATTTCAATGACCTGCTGGATCAGATCCCTTCAGGTAAAATTTCGAATTATGCGTTTGTTAATAACGGAGATAAAACATTTCAGAATCTGGCCGATTCACTTGGATTAGGTGAACCTTCCTTTAGCAATGGCTCAGCGTATGGAGATCTGGACAATGACGGTGATTATGATCTGGTCATAAATAATGTAAATGATCCCTGTTTTGTTTACCGGAATGATGCTGACAAACTCGCTAATAATTATCTTAAAATTATCCTTAACGGAAATACAAAAAATCCTTTCGGAATTGGAGCACAGGTAACGATATATTCAAAAGGGCAACAACAGGTACTGCAGAATTATACCACACGCGGTTTTGAAAGTTCAGTAGCGCCTCAACTGTTATTCGGATTGGGAAAAGAGACTGTGATAGATTCAGCGGTGATCGTGTGGCCTGACCTTAAAATGCAGGCACTTCTGAATGTGAAAGCAAACTCCGTTTTGCATGTAGATCATGCGAATGCGGATCGTGTTTTTAGGAAGAAAGCCATCAGCAATTCTTTCTTGTTTACCGAAAAGACAAGCCAGCTTTTAATTGGTGACCATGCTCATCGCGAAAATAATTTCAACGATTTTGATTATGAACGCCTGTTGCCCCGCAAAATATCTGCCGAGGGACCAAAGATTGTCAGGGGAGATGTTAACGGTGATAAGCTCGAAGATTTCATTCTGCTGGGGGCATTCAATGATGAAGACAAATTATTTGTACAGCAGCTCAATGGAAAATTTCAACGTCAGCTGCAAAAAGTATTTGCTGTTGACTCCATTTTCGAAAGTACCTGTGGAATTTTTACTGATCTGGATAACGACAAAGATCTTGATCTTATAATCGGATCGGGAGGAAATGAATTTAAACGAAATCCCAAGTCGTATGAACTCCGCTACTATTTAAATGACAGTAAAGGTAACTTTCAGAAAGTCACAAATCCATATCCGGTTGTCCTGGGTAACTTCTCCTGCATTTTATCAGAAGATTTTGACAATGACGGTGATGTTGATTTGTTTATTGGTGGCCGTATTGTCCCCGGAAACTATGGCTTGATCCCAAAAAGTTTTCTGTTCAGAAATGAAGGTTCCAAATGGACAGACATAACACCAGCTTCTCTTGCGGGTGCAGGCATGATCACAGGAGCCGTATGGAGTGACTTTGACGATGATGCGAAAAAGGATCTCATTGTTGTAGGAGAGTGGATGCCGGTTAAGGTCTTTCGGAATTCAGGTACAACGCTGGGTGAAGCTAATTCCATAAAGGGTACGGAAGGATGGTGGAGTACCATTGAAAAAGCAGATCTGAATGCTGATGGAACGGAAGATTATGTGCTTGGAAACTGGGGCCTGAACAGTAAGTTCAAAGCAACGGAACAAAAGCCGTTGAGTATATATGTAAAAGATTTTGACCAGAATGGCAAAAGCGAGTTTGTTATAAACTGGTATCCTCCGGGAGAGCAAAGTGCTTATCCATTTGCATCGAAACTGGATCTGACCTCACAAATGCCATCGCTGAAAAAAAAGTCCCTTAAGTATAGCGATTATGCGTCCAAGACCTATGAAGAATTGTTTTCACCTGAACAACGAGACGGTGCATTAACATATAAAGCCATTAGCCTGCAAAGTGCTATCCTCTGGAACCGGAAGGGAAGTGAATCTGAACTCCAGGCACTACCTCTTGAAGCCCAGGTTTCTCCGGTGATGGCTATTGATATTAACGATTTTGACAGTGATGGCAATGTGGATATTCTACTGTGCGGAAATTTCTATGGCTTAAAACCTGAAGTGGGGAGACAGGATTCAAATCGGGGTATCCTCCTGAAAGGAAATGGTAAAGGTGAATTTGACTTTGTGCCTCAGGCACAAAGCGGAATATTCATTCAGGGTGAAGTCAGAGATCTGGAATTCTTTAACAGACCTGGGGGACCTGGAATACTTCTCATCAGCAGAAATAATATGTCAGCGTTGGCTCTTCAACAGACAAAAAAATAAGAATAAGATATACATTAAATGAGACGCAAGTTTATAACGAAGCAAACTGTAGTGTGTGGAGCACTCTTATGTGCGATAGCCATAGGTCTGTTTAGTTGTGAAAAACAACCAGAAACCAAAACACTGTTCAGATTACTTCCATCATCTAAAACGGGTATTCATTTCTCGAATACTATTCATGAAACGGATTCATTTAATATTTTCACATACGACTATATCTATAATGGAGGAGGGGTGGCGATTGCAGACTTTAATAATGACGGCTTGCAAGATGTTTTTTTCACCGGTAACATGGATGGAAATAAACTGTATCTCAATAAAGGAAACATGGAGTTTAAGGATGTATCTGATCAGGCCAAAATTGATTTAGGCCGGTGGAACTCTGGTGTAGTGGTGGTGGACATAAATAACGATGGCTGGCAGGACCTGTACGTATGTGCAACCAAAGTGGAAGATTCACTACAGCGGGCGAACATGTTATTTCTGAATAAAGGTCTTAACGAAAACAAGGTTCCTGTTTTTGAAGAGGTGGCATCACGTTATGGAATTGCTGATACCAGTCACAGTCTGATGGCTTCATTTTTTGATTACGACCGGGATGGCGACCTCGACCTGTATATTCTTACGAACAAGCAAATACCCTCCCTGTCTTCTGCCTATCGTCCTAAAATAGACGATGGCTCTGCTGAAACCAATGACAGGCTTTACCGGAATAATGGTGATGAAACTTTTACTGACGTAACGATGAAGTCCGGGATACTGCATGAAGGCTTTGGTTTAGGGCTTGCTGTTTCAGATTTTAATCTTGATGGTTGGCCGGATATTTATGTGTCTAACGACTTTATCACAAATGACCTTCTGTATATCAACAACCAGGATGGTACCTTTTCTAACAAGAGCCCACAGTGGATCGGTCATCAAAGTCAGTCGTCTATGGGAAGCGATGCTGCTGATTTTAACAATGATGGTTTAACCGATATCGTTACGATGGATATGCTGCCAGAGACAAACGACCGGAAGAAGACATCCATCAACAACAAAAGCTATCTGACCTACATTAATAATGAACGCTTTGGGTATGAGTATCAGTATATGCGTAACATGCTTCATCTGAACAACGGGTTGAATGACGGGATCGGGTTTAGCGAGATCGGCCAGATGTCTGGTGTTTTTCAAACGGAGTGGAGCTGGTCAGCCTTGTTTGCCGATTTTGATAACGATGGACTAAAAGACCTGCTGATCACAAATGGTTTTCCCAAAGATATCACGGACAAAGATTTTGTTGCCTACCGTGAAGATGTAGGTTCATATACTTCCTATACAGCTCTTCTCGATTCAGTTCCGGTGGTGCGTATTCCTAATTACGCTTACCGAAATAACGGAGACCTTACCTTTAAGGATGTTTCCAAAGACTGGGGTTTTTCACAACCTTCATTTTCAAACGGGGCAGCCTATGTTGACCTGGATAATGATGGTGACCTTGATTATATCGTCAACAATATTAATGATGAAGCTTTTGTGTATGAAAATACGCTTTATGAAAAAGACAGGAAATCTGATTCACATTACCTGCGTGTTAAACTGACGGGATATCCTTCCAACAAACAAGCCATCGGAACAAAACTGACATTATATGCTGATGGCAAGAAACAATTCTTCGAAGCAGAAATTGCACGAGGTTATTTGTCATCGGTTGAGAATGCCATTCACATCGGACTTGGTGCCAGTACTTCAATAGATTCAATTGTTGTACAATGGCCTGATGGGAGAAAGCAGTTGTTAACGAACGTCAGAGCCGATCAGGTTCTGGCAGTAGCTTATGATCCTCAGTCAAAAAATACTATTGCCCCACTATTAACGGCAAAGACTTTTGAAGAACGTTCAGCATCATTAAAACTTCAGTTCAGACATGAAGAGGCTGACAGGATAGATTTTAATATTCAACGTACACTTCCGCATAAATTCTCACAAGCGGGGCCAGGTTTAAGTGTAGGAGATGTAAACGGAGATAAACGTGAAGATCTTATCGTAGGCGGTTCTTCGGAATTCCCAACTACCATTTTTATTCAACAACCTGACGGCACATTTTCAAAACCTTCTGTTGTTCCCGGAACAGAGAAAAAGCTGTATGAGGATGAAGGCATATTACTTTTCGATGCCGATAATGATGGTGATCAGGATCTCTATGTTGTAAGCGGCAGCATTGAATTTCAACCACCCTCAAGAAATTACCGGCACAGGTTCTACCGGAACTCGGGGAAAGGAAAATTCGCTATAGATTCTCTTGCTATACCAAAAATTGAAACGAGCGGGTCAGGTGTGCGAGCTGCCGATTTTGATGGTGATAACGATCTCGATTTGTTTGTGGCCGGGCGAGTTGTTCCTGGAAGTTACCCCTATGCTGTCGAGAGTTACCTGTTACGGAATGAAAATGGAAAATTCATCAACGTAACATCTGAAGTCTGTCCTGAGCTTGTAAAACCCGGGATGATCACAGATGCTTTATTTACCGATTTTGATAATGATGGAAAAACAGACCTCGCAATTGTGGGTGAATTTATGCCGGTTACTTTCTTCAGAAATACCGGTGAAAAGTTCGTACCGCATACAGATTCCACTTTATCAAAGTATTCCGGTTGGTGGAACAGTATAACCGGTGGGGATTTTGATAACGATGGTGACATCGATTATGTAGTAGGAAACCTCGGCCTCAATAATGGTTATCAGGCGAACACGGATTTTCCATTGGAGGTATTTGCAAAAGATTTTGACAACAACGGCAGTGTTGATGCCATACTCGCCTGTTATATAAAGGAGTCACTGAGCAACAGTGAAGAGAAGAAACTGTACCCGGTGCATTTCTGGGACGAGATCAATTCACAAAGCCCGCGCTTCAGGCAACAGTT
>DASXWH010000171.1:0-4019 GCA_036503775.1 Ohtaekwangia sp. | reverse complement strand
GTTGTTTTATCTACAATGGTGATCGATGATGCTTCCTCGGATACACCCAACTCATTTTTTATCATTCCCACACAGGCAATCCGTGTGGTGTCACCCAGTGCAGCAATCCGGTGCGTCATGTGAAGCTTATCTTCCTGCTGAATAGCGCTTCCGGTCACCATGCCTATTTTTCCTTCTTTGTTACCAATAAGCATGAACATCGTTTCATTCGGCAGCTCAAAACTGATATTACCTTTATCATCAGACGTCAGGGTAAGGTCTGTTCCAGCCGAAGTCATCAGTTGAACAGAAGCACCCGGCAACGGTTCATTGGTCACCGCGTCATAAATATGTGCCAGCAAAGGAATCTGCTCAATCACGTATTCAAAAGAGTACAGGTCGTCATTCCCTGCACGGGCTGAAGCAAAGTATCCGGTCTGCTGATCCGGGGATGTTATCAATGAAAAATCGTCTGCAGGAGAATTGATCGGGTAGCCCAGATTTACCGCTGGACCAAAACCATTCAGTGTCTGTTCCGATCGGAACACATCGAGTCCTCCCAATCCACCGTGACCATCGGAAGCAAAGTATAGGATGTTATTGACCAGAAAGGGAAATACTTCATTCTCTGCCGTGTTTATTGTCGGGCCCAGATTAAAGGGCTTGCTCCATATTCCATTTTTTCTCACCACACGATAGATGTCTGTTCCACCATAGCCACCGGGTATATCCGAAACAAAATAAAGCGTGTTACCATCTTCCGTAACAGCAGGGTGTGCAAATGAATAAGGAGGCTGATCGAATGGCAACCGCGTTACTAACCAGGTAACATTATCACCCGTTCCCGATCGATGCGCATCGAACAAGGCCAGGTGCCATACATAAGAATTATCTTTTCCTTCCTGCTTCACAGCCTGATTCCGGTTTACCACCATACGCTCATCGTTGGCATAGAATGTAGCGGGGCCATCATGGTACCGGGTGTTCAGTTCTTTTTCAAACAGAACAGGTTTTTGATACGCTGTATCGCCCCTTTTTGTAAAATACAGGTTCAGAAAATGACTGTTATCCCAGTGGTATTTTTTGCGTGTGATCTTTTCACGCTGCGCAGCGGAATACACAATACCATCCTGATAGAAAGCCGGAGCAAATTCAGATTCCGGAGTATTGATGGAAAGAGGCTTTATCGTAAACGAAGTACTGTCCTTGTAGTACTTTTCATAATGAAGAACATCATCGAGTGCTTCGCGGGCGTATAATGCATTGGGATCATTTTTCAGTACCTCCAGTAAAACTCCTTCTGCTTCTTTGCGTTTCTGCATGGACAACAGCACTTCAACATATTCATAGGTGTCGGTTGCTGAGAAGGTCGCGTTATTCTCTTTTGCCTTGCTAAACCACGTTAACGCGGTTTCGTTATTTTTAATTTTCGCATAGGAACGAGCCACCAGGACCATGATATTTCCCGGTTCCTTTGATTTACGGATCGCCATCTCGTAGTAATGCGCAGCATCCTGGTAGTGATGGAACTGAAACAACGAATCTGCAAGCTTACGATAAGCCTGACTGCTCTGCTGTCCAAAAGCAGCGGCAGAAAAAAGTATCAGTAACGCTGGTAAAAAAATCTTTCTCATGGCTAAAAGTATCGTGGTGAGTACACGATGTTCTTATTTCTCTTTATCCGGTAATTAACACATACCTCATGCGTGCCTTGCTGAACCGTGGCAAGCGATGTGGTTGGGTATCCAAAAGAATAACCGAAGCTGAGCTGATCATTGATATTCCATTGGAGCAAGCCATCGACACTATCTTGCATGCGATAGGAAACACCTACCCAAACAACATCGTGAATGAGCAGGTTGGCATTCAGGTCATATTGAAAGGGGCCATTCTCTACATAGCGCAGCAACACGTTAGGTTTCAGCTTTAGCACAGGGCTAAGATCAAATACATAACCTGCTGAAAGAAAATAGTGGCGTTCCTGCCGTGCTTTCGCGATGGCTTCCTGGTTATTGTATTTGTTGTTGACCAGCGTGGGGAGTGAAAGTCCAACATAATACTTCTTGCTGTAGTAATATGCGCCAATGCCCAGGTTAGGTAAAGCGCGATTGTCTGTTCCGGCAAACATCGGATCAGGCTGACCGGTTGAAGTAATGATATTCATATCCGCATAGTTGGCGTTGTAATAGGTCATACCTGCCTGCCCGCCTACCGATACCTTGGCATCTTTCGAAACCGGAATGTGATACGCATATGTTCCGTAAACGGTATACTGATGTACAGATCCAAGAGCATCGTGAATCAATACGCCACCGGCTGCTGATCGTGAAAATTTAATAGGTGTATGGCCTGAGAATACTTCCGTCTGCGGAGCGCCTTTCATGCCTGTCCACTGACTGCGGAGAGAAGCCGTCAACGTCATGCCTTCATGACTTCCGGTATATGCCGGATTGATCACCAATCCGTTGAACATATACTGTGTGAAGATGGGATGCTGTTGTGCACTGACTGGTATGGACATAAAACATGTCATTGCCAGCAGCACAACAAAATTCACCATACAACTTTTCATTTTTTCCGTAATCATACCATCAGCGTTTAGTCTGTTATCTCACGATCATTACGTATCCGTTTTGTGTTTTATTCGAACCACCGAGATCAATTACATAGTAATACGTTCCCTGCTCGAGTTGTTTACCTGACTCCTGCCCGGTATTGGCGTGACCATCCCACACCACTGAAACGTTGTCGTAGTGTTTCGCCTGGTATACCAATAGTCCCCACCGATCAAATACTTTGACTGAGTTATCCGGATAAGCTTCAATGCTTTGAATGTACCATGTGTCGTTAATGCCCTGGCTGTCGGGAGAGAAACCTTGTGACACCGCCAGAGACAGGTATGTGTATTGAATGGTGACAGTAGCTTCATCTGTCAGTCCTTCCGGATCCTGTATGGTGTAGGTGAATATAATGGTACCTGATGTGTTACCTGAAGGTGTGAACACGATCTCATTATTCACAATGGCAACTGAACCTTGTGTTGGTGTTGATACCGATACAATTGTGAGTTCATCATTGGTATTATCCGGATCACTGTCGTTCTGCAAAACATCGATCGTGAACGGAACCACTCCGGCATAAGTAAGCGGGCCGTCATCCACCGCGAGCGGAGGATCATTGACCGGTTCAACCAAAATGGAAACGGTGATGATTACTGATATCGCTCCGGAAGCATCTTCAACTGTATAGGTAAATGAATCTGTACCGAGATAACCAGCATCCGGTGTGTAAGTTACTTCTCCGGAAACCGGATCTACCGTGAATGTTCCGTTCGCAGGAGGACTGACTATGGTAACCGAGGTAGCATCGATAACATCATCAATGTCTGAATCGTTGGCAAGTATATCGATCAGAACAGCCGTTCCTTCTGTTGTTTCCGCAGCATCCGCTAACACATCCGGAGCATCGTTCACTGGGGTTACCGTAATATTTACCGTAGCGGTATTTGAAGTACCGTTACTTTCGTCTTCAACGGTATAGGTGAATGAATCATTGCCGTTAAAATCAGCTGCTGGTGTGTAGGTGATCTCACCGGATACTGCATCCACCGTAACCGAACCATTTGCCGGATTACCCACTATGGCAACCGATGCAGGATCGACATTACTATCAATATCTGTATCATTGGCTACCACGTCAATGGTTAGGGGTGTATCTTCATCTGTAGTAGCGTTGTCGTTCGCTGCAACCGGCAAGTCGTTGACCAGGTTTACAGTGATGGTTACGGTTACTACTGCAGACGACAAGGTTCCGTCCGTGACGTGGTATGTAAAGCTGTCTGATCCGTTGAATTCTGCTGCAGGAGTATAGGTAAAGCTTCCGTTGGCATTCAAGGTGATTGTACCATTTGAGGTGGTTGTATTAAGCACTGCCGTGAATGATACATTATCAACATCAGTATCATTCGACAACACGCCAGGAACCAGAACCGACAACGGTGCATCTTCATTTGTTGTATAGCTGTCCGCTACAGCGACCGG
>DASXWH010000170.1:0-99846 GCA_036503775.1 Ohtaekwangia sp. | reverse complement strand
GCATCGTGAGCCTGCACTACGGCAACACCATCATAAACATCCACGATCAATCCGGGTAGCCCGTCTCCTTCTCCGTGAATTAGTCTGAATGCATTCGTGTGATCTGCTGGAAGGCCCGAGCTTTTACGTGCGCGAAGCGCCCTGGCAATGCGCTGTTCCCAAAAGTTATCCGGCAAAGGTTCATCACCAAATGAGAGAACCCGTACAGCTATACTTCCATTTTGGTAGTGTCCGTATCCCAGGGTTTTCTTTTTGTAGTTCTGAATTTCAACCCAGCTACCATCAGCGGTATTACCTTCTTTGGATTGAATGCCTCCGGAAAATATCCACGGATGAAAACGTTCAATAGATTGTTCCCTGCCCTTTTTCAGAATGATCTTTCCCTGGATGTTCATGAGCGCAAAAATATCTAAAAATTCTGCAGGTCACTTCAGGCGGTTCGCAACGACCAAGTATTTTTTATGTAATCCGGAAAATCCCAAGAGGTATTTTTCACCTCCGTCCTTTAATCCTGTCTTCTTTTTTAGCTCAACCGCGCTCAATGGGTAATTCCGTACCGCTACATTTCCCTTGCCTTCCGGAAAGTAAGGGAGAATGGATTTCATATCACTTTTTACAAAAGCTTCAATTTTAAAAATCCGCCCCGGGAAATCAGGGAGGTGCTGACTACCGGCATACAGGTGTGTATTTGCCTGAATCTTCTTGAGGTCAAATTTTAAGGCAATACTCTTAAAAGCTCCTGCCTTGAGAATTGAAGCGTTGGGCTCATACAAATATTCACGTGGATCGGCTATTGGTGCTATTGCATTTTTCTCTTCAGAAGTATGAAACGAAAATGTTTCCTGGTTTTCGTTCAGGTTTACAGCTGTGATCAACGGTTCATCCTGAAAACCCTTCTCACTGAAGAACAAAACTTCTTTGCATTCATCCTCAACAGAGACAACAATGACAGACCTGACGAATTTCAATTCACGATGTCCTGATTCAATATCAAGCAACGGAGAGGTTTTCACCAGAAGATGATTACTCTTTTCAAAAATCCTGTCCTGAAGCGATACTATGTCAGGTGAGCAATCACTCAATTTGAAAACCTTCTGATTGGTGGATGTCCTCCGCGATGGATCAATAAATACAAGATCGTAAGTTGAACTTGTTTCATTCAGAAATGCTGATGAATCCGCTGAATGATAGGTGATATTATTCGCACCTAATACGGTGTGATTATGGCGGGCAATGGAAAGAATCTGATCATCCTGCTCCACGGCATCAACCGACTTAAAAACATGACTCAGAAACCAGGAATCAATTCCAAAACCCCCGGTGAGATCTGCTGCCTTTCCACCTGAGATCTTAAAATCAGTCAACAATTTAAGTTTAAACTCAGCCGTTCGCTGAGAAGAAGATTGCTCCAGGTTCACTGCAGGCGGATAGACTATACCTGTAGTCTGATAGTAAGCCGGGACTTTCTCTCTTATCTTTTTTCTTCCATTGATCTGATCTGCAATGATAGAGATGGGTAACTCAAAAAGTGTAGCATGCTTCAACACCAGAGTTCTCACATCATCCATACCATGTTCACGAATGAACTGTTGTACTTCGGGTTGTGTGATTTTTTGAAGGTGAGCTGGCGTCATATTTTTTTCTGAGACCGGTAATAAACAAAGATGTTCCGGAGGTATGCTAAAATACCAAAGCTTTGCGCCCCGAGTAGTACGGGATCTGGTCTGTCAAATGCATAAACCAAAATCATAACAGAAGCTACAGCACTGATAAGCCAAAAGCCAATGGGAAGGACGGACGCCTTTACCCTTTCGGAATAATACCATTGGTAAATAAACCTCAGGTTATGAAGGAGCTGACCCGTGGCGCCAATAAAAAGTATGGGATCAGCGAAATCATTATTACCTAAAATAGTAGAAAGCCGGTTATCAATTCCCAGCGAAATCCATCCGAGAATACCCAGGGGAAGAGTGAACAGAAAAACCCGAAGCAGTAACGGGATTTTCTTCCACTCATTCTTCAGTTGAATATTCCGGATATAGATGAAGTATGATAATGTCTGTCCCAGGATGATCACCACATCATCACGCAGGATACCGTAGATCAAAAACAAAAATGAACCCAGCAGACTGATCTGCCAGTAGATGGTTGGCGAAGCCACTTTTCCGGCACGTTCGGTATGAACGACCTGCACGACCATTCTTACACCAAAGAGCGCTTGTGAAAGGAAACCCAGGGCTAAAATCCAGGCCATGCAATATTGATTGAGAAAAAAATTCCGGTAAAAAATAAGCCACGCGGTGGCGTGGCTTATACTACTATTCTAGAAATTATCAGAGTGTACGTTTCACTTCACGTTGTTCGTAACTTTCAATTACATCACCCACCTGAATATCATTGAACCCATCTACGGCAATACCGCAATCAAATCCGGATCTTACCTCACTGGCATCGTCCTTATGACGTTTCAGTGAACCAAGTTTACCGGCATAGGTAACAATACCATCGCGGATAATCCGGATCGGATTATTGCGTTTAATTGATCCATCAGTAACCATACAGCCGGCAATCGTTCCGACCTTCGATATTCTGAACACCTCGCGTACTTCGGCATTACCAACAATAACCTCTTCCGTTTCCGGTGCAAGCATACCTTCCATCGCTGCTTTCACTTCATTGATCGCATCGTATATGATCGAGTAGAGACGGATTTCAATTTCTTCGTTCTCAGCCAGGCGTTTGGCCGCACCTGAAGGACGTACCTGGAAACCAACGATAACGGCATCCGATGCTGACGCCAGGAGTACATCAGATTCAGAAATCTGACCAACACCGCGGTGAATGATTGCAATCTGAATCTCAGGAGTTGATAATTTCAATAATGAATCAGACAATGCTTCAACCGATCCATCCACGTCACCTTTTACGATAACGTTAAGCTGCTTAAAGCTTCCGATCGCCAGACGTCTTCCAATTTCATCCAGCGTGATGTGCTTCTTCGTACGGATGCTTTGTTCGCGGAGCAACTGGCTTCGTTTTCCGGCCAGCTCACGGGCTTCACGATCCGTTTCCATAACCGTGAATTTTTCCCCTGCCTGAGGAGCACCATCAAGACCTAAAAGGACTACCGGGGTTGACGGACCGGCTTCATTTACTTTCTTGCCGGTGTCATCAAACATGGCTTTCACACGACCATAGTGTGCTCCAGCCAGTACAACTTCTCCAATACGAAGAGTTCCGGTCTGTATCATTACCGTAGCAACATAGCCACGGCCTTTATCAAGTGACGCTTCAATTATTGAACCTACAGCGGGTTTGTCCGGATTTGCTTTCAGGTTAAGTATCTCCGCTTCGAGAAGTACTTTCTCCAACAACTCTTCTACACCTTTTCCTGACTTTGCTGAGATTTCCTGACACTGATATTTACCACCCCACTCTTCAACAAGAATATTATTTTTTGACAAAGCCTCACGGATCTTATCCGGATTAGCGGTTGGCTTATCAATTTTATTAATAGCTATAACGATAGGCACACCGGCAACCTGTGCGTGATTGATCGCCTCTTTTGTTTGAGGCATCACATCATCATCGGCTGCTACCACGATAATCGCGATGTCCGTAAGTTTTGCACCACGGGCACGCATGGCCGTAAACGCTTCGTGACCCGGGGTATCAAGGAATGCTATCTTATTACCACTCTTCGTGGTTACATCATAAGCACCTATGTGTTGTGTTATACCTCCGGCCTCAGATGCCGTTACTTTTGTATTTCGGATGTAGTCAAGCAATGAAGTTTTACCATGATCTACGTGACCCATAATGGTAACAATCGGAGCGCGTGGCTTAAGGCTCTCTTCGTTCTCTTGCTCTTCAGCTTCTATGGTTTCGTCTTCCGCAGAAGTGAATTGAATTTCATAACCAAACTCATCCGCAATCACCGTGATGGCTTCTGCGTCAAGACGCTGGTTTATAGAGACGAACATACCCAGGCTCAGGCATGTAGAAATAACATCATTAACTGAAACATTCATTAATGACGCCAGGTCATTGGCAGAAATAAATTCCGTTACACGCAATGTCTTGGATGCTTCCTGTTCCTGAAGCATCTGTTGTTCCTGTGCTTCTGAGTTAGCCTGTCTTCTTTCTCTGCGGTACTTGGCGCCAGATGTTTTCTTCTGACCTCCGCTAAGTTTGGCTAGTGTAGCCCGTATCTGATCCTGAATTTCCTTTTCAGTAGGTTCTTCTTTCTGAACCCGCGGAGTATGGTGGGGAGGCTTATTGCCACCGCTTCTTTGCTGATGCGGTCTCTGTTGGTGTTGTGGCGCGCCCTTTTGCTGTTCATCAGTAGCAATTCTTTTCCGGGGCCTTTTCCCTTTGCGATCATCTTTTGTATCAGATGATGCTACTGGTGCATCTTTCTTCTTATCAACCGGTAATTCAATCTTATCGACAACCTTTAAACCCTTAAGCTTATCGGCTTTCGCCTTGATCAGTTCAAGCTCCTGCTCCTGAGGCTTTTCTTCAATAACAGGCTCGGCTTTCTTGGGAACTTCCTTAACAACCGGCTTTTCTACAACGGGCTCTTCTGTAACTTCTTCTTTTACCTGGGGCTTCTTCTCGAGTTCTATCTTCCCAACAACCTTGATGCCTTCAAGCTTAGGTTTTTCGCGTTCAACTTTTTCCGGTTTTGCCTCTTCTTTTGCCTTAAGGTCTTTTGACCCCAGGTTTTTAATCATGATGCGTTCTTCCTCTTCAACACGCTTTTTGATTTCTTTTTCCGTGTCAAGCACCAGATTTTCGCCATGTTTGGCCCCAATGGAAAGTCCGGAGGCTTCCAATTTATCCGTTGCTGAAGAAGCAAATTCCTTTGACAGAATAGCAAATTGTTCAGGCGTAAGCTTGGCATTGGGGTTGTTTTCAACCTCAAAGCCCTTCCTTGCCAGAAAGTCCAAAATGGTATTGTGGCCCACATTGAGCTTTCTTGCTGCCTGACTCAACCTTATCAACTTATCTTCTGCCATACTCAAACTCAAATATGCCTGTTTTTTAAAGACTTTAAAAAGGTTCGCGGTTAATTGGTCGTTATCACAACTCCAATAGACGCAAACGATTATTCAAACTCACGCTTCAAAATATTCAATACACTCTCAACCGTTTCCTCTTCAAGGTCAGTTCTTCTAACCAATTCATCCTTGGACAGGTTTAATACACTTTTGGCCGTATCCAGACCGATGCGGTTGAGCTCATCGATTACCCAGCTTTCGATCTCATCAGAGAATTCGCCAAGATCAACGTCTTCCTCGCTTTGACCTTCAGCCAATTCACGGAATACGTCAATTTCATATCCAACCAAACGGCTGGCCAGTTTAATATTCAAGCCACCTTTACCTATGGCAAGTGATACCTGGTCTGGCTTGAGGTAAACTGAAACACGGCCATTTTCCTTGTCCACTTTAATGGATGAAATTTTAGCCGGACTCAATGCCCGCTGGATGTAGAGTTCCAGGTTTTCGGTATAGTTAATTACATCAATGTTTTCGTTCTGCAGTTCACGAACAATGGCGTGAATGCGTGATCCCTTCATACCGACACAGGCTCCTACCGGATCAATTCTGTCATCATAAGATTCAACCGCCACTTTTGCACGCTCGCCTGGTTCACGTACAACTTTCTTTATGGTGATCAACCCATCATATACTTCAGGAACTTCCTGTTCGAACAGTCTTTCCAGGAATACCGGAGAGGTGCGGGAGAGGATGATCTTCGGATTTCCGTTAACCATTTCCACTTTGTGTACAATCGCCCGTACGTTTTCTCCCTTGCGATAGCGATCCTTCTGAATTTGCTCACTTCTGGGAACTGAGATTTCATTTCCTTCAGCATCGGTAAGCAATACTTCCTTACTCAATATCTGATAGACTTCTCCGGTGATGATTTCACCAACAATATCTTTGTACTTCTGGAACAGAATATCTTTTTCAAGGTCTTTTACCTTCTGAATGAGTGTCTGACGTGCCGTTGTCACAGCTCTGCGACCAAAGTCTTCAATAAACACCTGTTCAGAAACCTCTTCGCCCACTTCAAAATCAGGCTCGATCTTACGCGCTTCTGTCAGACTTACTTTATCAAAGTCCCAGATGTCTTCCGAATCATCATCTACAATTTCGCGGAAGCGGTAAATTTCAAGGTCACCTTTATCCGCATTGATAATGATGTCAAAGTTTTCATCCGACTCGTACTTTTTGCGGATCATGTTCCTGAAAACATCTTCCAGGATTCGGATCATCGTTGGACGATCAATGTTCTTCTGCTTGGCAAATTCAGCAAACGACTGAATTAATTCATGTGCATCCATGGTTACGTCTTATTTAAAACTAACTATCACAAAAGCTTTTTCTATTTCTGAAAAAAGGACCTCCACTGGTTTTTCTTCTTTCTTTTTTCCTGATCCTGTTTCCTGGATCAGTATAATTTTTTCTTCGTTCACTGCTGAGAGCCGGCCTTCAATGGTTTTGTCAGCCACTTTCACTTTCAATTTCCGGCCAATGTTCCGGTTGTACTGACGCTTGAGTTTTAGCGGGTGGTCTACACCTGGTGTTGATACCTCGAGCGTATAACTGTCTTCCATCCAGGAAACTTCATCCAACGCTTTTGAAAGCTCCCGGCTCAGGTTGGCACAATCATCAATTGAAACACCCTGATCACCGTCCAGCAAAACCAGCACTTTACGGGGGCCATTCTTTGAGGATACTATCACGTCAACAACAAAAAGAGCCGGATTATTCAATCCTGCCTCAGCCAGCTGCCTGATTTCTCCGATTATGTCCATCCCAAAATTTTCTATAAACAAAGAGGGGACTTGTTCGTCCCCTCTAAATGGTTAAT
The DNA here is from genome assembly GCA_036503775.1 of Ohtaekwangia sp. Taxonomy (GTDB): domain Bacteria; phylum Bacteroidota; class Bacteroidia; order Cytophagales; family Cyclobacteriaceae; genus Ohtaekwangia. The sequence goes on along the minus strand of DASXWH010000170.1, from coordinate 92,961 downwards.
TCAGAAACTCGCTGCAAAAGTATAGAATTTTTGATCATTCGCAAAAAACGAAATAGAATGCGAATTTGAGCAGAAAATGAAGATTTTGATTCATTCAAGTGAGAGCAACTCTTGTTGCAGATTTACCCTCGCCTGGTTTTCGTACGCATGAAAAAAATACGGGGTCTTAAAAATTTTTTTCATTTCCAGAAAATGCCTGAGTACGTTCTTTCTTCCAGGATTATAAATGATGTCAGGATAAATGGAATACTCTTTGCGAACACCCTGAGCATATTTCTGATAGGTCTCCCAGTCTTGTCCTAATACGGCCAAATCCGAGTCCGTAAAAAAGTTAATATCAGAATGATTACTTGACGAATGTTTTTTGGTGGCTAAGATCATCTGCGTGCAGATATCAATTCGCTCCCGAGGATATTTCAATTGGTTCAGTCGCTTTGAAGCTATCTCGGCACTTTTTTCTTCATTGTTGCTTTTCAATACACGGTAAACCACATCGTGGTAGACGATTGAAAAGATAACTGTATCCCAATCCAAAAGCTGATCTCTTACCTCTGAAAGTTCAGCCAGAAGAAAATTTAGGTGATTAAGATTGTGGTAATGCCTGAACGATGAGGAATAGTTTTTTTCAATTTCACTCCAAAGCGAATTGAGGAGAGCTTTATCATTCGAATAGCTCCCTGTCGTTTCTATAAAAGCCTGGTGTATCACCGGCCGCTTGTCTATATGTAATCAGGAAGGTTTCTCAAATAGGTACCATATCCACTTTTTTCAAGTGGTTTGGCCAGTTCCAATAACTGTTCCTTGGAAATAAAGCCCATTCGGTAGGCTACCTCTTCAATACATCCGATCTTCAATCCCTGCCGTTGCTCAATTACCTGTACAAAATTTGACGCTTGCATCAATGAATCAAAAGTACCCGTGTCCAGCCAGGCGGTTCCCCTGCTCATCAGTGCAACTTTTAATTTCCCTCGCCTTAAATACTCATTATTCACATCGGTAATTTCAAGCTCGCCACGTGGACTGGGCTTTAAGGCCTTCGCGATTTTTACAACTTCATTGTCATAGAAGTACAAGCCAGGCACAGCATAATTTGATTTCGGAACTTTCGGTTTCTCTTCAATTGAAATCACATTTCGGTTACCATCAAATTCAACCACACCATACCGTTCAGGATCCGTCACATGATATGCAAAAACAACACCTCCTATAGGATCGACATTACTTTGCAACAGCTTTTGCATTCCGGAGCCATAAAAAATATTATCACCCAGAATTAAAGCCACCTTATCATCACCAATGAATTTTTCTCCGATAATAAAAGCCTGTGCGAGCCCATCAGGACTGGGTTGGATCTGATATTGGAAAGAACATCCCAGTTTTTTACCATCACCCAGAAGCTTTTGAAACATGGGCATATCATGCGGTGTGGAGATGATTAAAACTTCACTAATGCCAGCCATCATCAACACCGACAAGGGATAATAGATCATGGGCTTATCATACAAAGGCATTAGCTGTTTACTGATGGCAAGGGTTAACGGATACAGCCTCGTTCCTGATCCGCCAGCCAGAATAATTCCTTTCATGTTAGCTTGGTTAAGCGTTAAGGTTGATATTATCTACCCTGATACATTTTGGTATAATACTGAAGGTATTCACCAGAAGTAACGTGCGCAAGCCACTCCTGATTGGCCAGGTACCACTCTACCGTTTTCTCAAGACCCACTTCAAAAGTTACTTCAGGTCTCCAGCCGGTTTCGCTTATTAATTTTGAAGGATCGATCGCATAGCGCAAATCATGACCGGGGCGATCCGTCACATAGGTGATCAATTGAGCGGAGGTCCCATCTTCGCGATTAAGCTTTTTATCCATGATGTAACACAGAAGCTTTACCAGATCAATATTCTTCCATTCATTATTACCGCCAATGTTGTAAACCTGTCCGATTTTTCCTTTGTGAAAAATCGCATCAATCGCAGAGGCATGATCTTCCACAAAAAGCCAATCGCGAATGTTTTCTCCTTTGCCATAAACCGGAAGTGGTTTCTGCTGAATAATATTGTTTATCATCAGCGGAATGAGCTTTTCAGGAAAATGATAAGGGCCATAATTATTGGAACATCGGCTTATGATAGTGGGCAGGCCATAACTATTGTTAAATGCCTGAACAAAATGATCACTGCTGGCTTTGGAAGCCGAGTATGGAGATCGCGGATCAATCGGTGTTTCTTCGGTAAAGAAACCGCCATGCTCCGCAGATCCGTAAACCTCATCCGTAGAGATGTGATAGAAAACTTTATTCTCAAAAGAGCCTGTCCATGCGGCCTGAGCAGCACGAAGTATGTTTAAGGTGCCGATGATATTGGTAAAAGCAAACTCTGATGGATTGTGCAATGATCTGTCTACATGAGATTCTGCGGCCAGGTGAATAACTCCGGAGATCTCGTATTTTTTGAATACGGAAAACAGAAATTCTACATCCAGAATATCCCCCCTTTCGAAATGGTAATTCGGTTTACGCTCAACGTCCTTCAGGTTTTCGAGATTACCGGCATAGGTAAGCTTGTCCAGATTAATGATGGAATATTCCGGGTACTGGTTAACAAATCTTCGAATAACATGAGAACCTATAAATCCAGCTCCGCCAGTAATCAGGATACTTCTCTTTGCCATGCTTTTAGATTAACGAATGTATTTCTCGAAACTTTTGTGATCGCGTTGATAAAGTACTTCCTGTGGTAGTGACTTGAAATACTCATACGTGATTTTCAAGCCTTCTGCTCTTGACACCTTCGGCTCCCATCCCAAAATCTCTTTTGCCTTGGTGATGTTCGGTTGTCGTTGTTTAGGGTCATCTTGCGGTAGTGGTTTATAGACTACCTTCTGTTTTGTTCCGGTAAGTTTTACAATCTCTTCCGCAAAATCACGAATGGTAATTTCTCCAGGATTACCAATATTCATGGGCAGGTGATAATCAGACATCAGTAACTTAAAAATACCATCCACCTCATCAGCCACATAGCAGAATGAGCGTGTCTGAGATCCGTCACCAAATACGGTAAGGTCCTCACCACGCAAAGCCTGACCGATGAAGGCCGGCAAAACTCTACCATCATTCAGTCTCATACGCGGGCCATAGGTATTAAAAATCCGGACAATACGCGTTTCCAAACCATGATAGGTATGATAAGCCATTGTTATTGCCTCCTGGAAACGTTTAGCTTCATCATAAACACCACGCGGACCAATAGGATTTACATTACCATAGTACTCTTCCGTTTGTGGGTGAACCAGCGGATCACCATAAACTTCTGAAGTGGAAGCCACCAGAATCCTGGCTTTTTTAGCACGTGCCAATCCCAGCAAATTGTGGGTACCTAATGAACCTACCTTTAAGGTTTGAATAGGAATTTTCAGGTAATCTATCGGGCTGGCAGGTGATGCAAAATGTAATATGTAATGAAGCTCACCAGGCACGTGAACAAAGGTCGATACATCATGGTGATAGAATTCAAAATCAGGATGTTTAAATAGATGTTCAATATTACGAAGGTCGCCTGTGATCAGGTTGTCCATCGCTATAACATGGAATCCTTCTTTGAGAAATTTGTCACACAAATGTGAACCCAGAAAGCCGGCACCACCTGTTATTAAAACACGTTGTTTAGCCATTCACTGCCTCCCTTCCAATACTGTAATAGGTATATCCCATGTCTTTGATAAGTGAAAGGTCATACAAATTTCTTCCGTCAAAAATAACCTTTGCTTTAAGAATAGAGGATAATCGTTCAAAATCAGGTGTCCGGAATTCAGGCCATTCAGTGGCAATAAAGATTGCATCTGCACCTTCTGCTGCCTCATATGGCGTTTTGCAGTATTGGATTTTATCACCCAGCAGACGTTTTACGTTATCCATTCCTTCAGGATCATGTGCCTTAATGATTGCACCGGCACTTAGGAGTTCTTCTATGTTGTATAGGGATGGAGCTTCCCGAATATCATCTGTATGCGGTTTGAACGCCAGACCCCACATGGCGATCACCTTTCCTTTCAGGTTGTTCTTGAAAAATTTCTTTATTCCCGGGATCATCTTGGTCTTTTGCGCAGCATTCACATCCATAACCGCTTTTAATATTTTAAAATTATATGCAGCATCATCAGACGATTTAGCAAGAGCCTGAACATCTTTGGGGAAGCAGCTCCCTCCGTAACCAATGCCTGGAAATAAAAATCGCTTTCCTATCCGGCTATCTGTTCCAACACCCTTACGAACAGCATCCACATCGGCACCAACCAATTCACAGAGATTGGCTATTTCATTCATAAAAGAAATCTTGGTAGCCAGGAAAGAGTTGGCCGCATACTTAGTTAACTCTGCGGAACGCTCATCCATAAAAATAATTGGATTCCCTTGTCTCACATAAGGTGCATAAAGGGCTTCCATTACCTTCTGAGCCCGTGGAGACTTTGTTCCTATAACAACGCGGTCGGGCTTCATGAAATCTTCTACAGCTACTCCCTCCCGCAAAAACTCAGGGTTAGAAACCACGTCAAAATCAACTTTAGCTTTAGCAGCAATTCTTTCGCGTACTTTATCAGCCGTACCCACAGGTACGGTACTTTTGTCAACGATAACGGCATATTCATTCAAAAGCGAACCCAGATCATCAGCTACTTTAAGGATGTATTTAAGATCGGCTGACCCATCTTCACCTGGAGGTGTGGGGAGTGCGAGGAAAATAACTTTAGCATCTTTTATTCCTTCCGCGAGATCGGTTGTAAAGAAAAGACGGTCCTGTTTTACGTTACGTTCGAACAACTGCTCTAAACCAGGTTCATAAATTGTAATCTTGCCACTCTGAAGCTTCTGGACTTTTTCTTTGTCGATGTCTACACAGATAACGGTATTACCTGTTTCTGAAAAACAAGTTCCGGTTACCAGGCCAACATAACCGGTGCCAACTACAGCAATTTTCATAGATTAAAGGATTAATTAGGGTTTTGAACCCGCGAAATTAAAACATTATGCCACATAAGGGGCAGTTTAACAAGCCCATCCTTTAGATAAATTCGCAATTGATACCAACCAAACATTCGTTTGTTTATCTACTCAAACGCTCTACCTTTGCACCTCAATCGAAATAGACTATGGATTTGCAATCAGACCTAATAGGTACAATAAACTTTAGTGAGTCAGAAAGTCAGCAGATGATCGCTGCTATGGCTCGTGACTTCAGTAACCGGGAGATACGACCAAATATTATGGACTGGGACGAACGACAGGAATTTCCTGTTCCCCTATTCAAAAAAATGGGCTCACTCGGACTCATGGGAGTACTCGTTCCTGAAGAATACGGGGGAGCCGGTTTAGGGTACACGGAATACATTACCGCCATAGTTGAAATTTCACGTGTTGATGGCTCAATCGGTCTTTCAGTTGCGGCTCACAACTCGCTTTGCACGAATCACATTTTACAGTTTGGCAATGAGGATCAGAAGGTAAAATACCTTCCAAAACTTGCCACCGCTGAATGGATTGGAGCCTGGGGATTAACCGAACCCAACACAGGATCTGATGCCGGGAACATGCGCACCGTAGCGGTTAAAAAGGGTGATTATTTCGTGATCAACGGAGCCAAAAATTTTATTACCCATGGCAAATCAGGAGATGTTGCTGTTGTTATCGTTCGAACTGGGGAGATCGGAGATTCTCACGGAATGAGCACTTTTGTAATTGAAAAAGGCACACCCGGTTTTAGTGCTGGTAAAAAGGAAAACAAACTCGGTATGCGGGCTTCAGAAACAGCTGAATTGATTTTCAGCGACTGCCGGGTTCACAAATCACAAATGCTGGGGAAAGAAGGTGATGGCTTTATCCAAGCGCTTAAAGTGCTTGATGGAGGCCGGATTTCCATTGCTGCACTTGGATTAGGTATTGCCCAGGGGGCATTCGATGCTGCTCTGAAATACTCCAAGGAAAGGCACCAATTCAATCAGCCAATTGCAAGTTTTCAGGGAATCTCTTTCAAGCTTGCCGATATGGCAACAAAAATTGAGGCTGCCCGGCTATTGACGTATAGAGCCGGAGATCTGAAAAACAGAGGTTTAAGCGTGTCAAAAGAATCTGCCATGGCAAAATTGTATACCTCTGAAGTGGCCGTAGAAGTAGCCAATGAAGCTGTCCAAATTTTCGGTGGATATGGCTACACTAAAGACTTTCCTGTAGAGAAATTTTACCGCGATGCCAAACTCTGCACAATCGGTGAAGGAACCTCAGAAATTCAAAAACTGGTCATCTCCAGATCTATTTTGAAGTAGTTTGCATTCTGGTATGATTCCACTATATTTGCAGCCCTAAATAAGAATTATGATCATCGTTAACGTAAAAGAGAACGAGTCCATCGACAAAGCATTGAAGCGCTTCAAGAAGAAGTTTGAAAAAACTGGTGTTTTAAAGGAGTTGCGTGCGCGTACTGCCTTTGAAAAACCATCTGTAAGACGCAGAAACGAGATTATTCGCGCTGCTTATCGCGAGAATCAAAGACTTCAGGAAAGCAACGCTTAAGCGTTGTCCTTCTAAAATATGAATTGTGGATAACTTAATTTTATTCACAAGTTCTCAGCATTTTATCAACAAGTCCCCTTTTGGTCTTTCCTGAAGGGGATTATTTTTTTACATTCGGCTATCGACAGAGTAGTGTGTTGGTAGCATGATTGATTCGTTTCTGAAATATCTTCAATTCGAGAAGCGGGTAAGCCCAAAAACCGTATTGGCTTATCAGACTGATCTGGTTCAATTCAATGATCATATAAATACTAACTTTTCAGGTGTAACAATCGATAGTGCCAGCTACAACATTGTTCGTTCCTGGATAGTTGCCTTGTTTGATTCAGGAATTGAAGCACAATCCATCAACCGCAAAATAGCTTGTCTCCGATCATACTATAAATTCCTCTTGCGTCAGGAATTAATCAGCAAGGATCCGATGATGAAAATCCGGATTCTTAAAACTCAAAAGAAACTACCAAGCTTCATTCAGGAAAGTGAAATAGCCGTTGTCTTAGACAAAACTTTATCTGAAGGCGCTTTTACCGACTTGAGAGACAAACTAATTCTGGAATTACTCTACGGAACGGGAGTGCGTCTGTCGGAATTACTTTCTCTTAAGGATTCAAACATTGACTTAAAAAATCGAACCTTGAAAGTCCGGGGAAAAAGAAATAAGGAAAGAGTAATCCCTTTCACAGAGAACATCGTTTCAATTATTAATACCTACCGCGAGGTGCGAAACCGTGATGTGAAATCTAATGATGATGGCTTGTTATTAATAACCCAGAGCGGAGATGCGTGTTACCCTATGCTTGTGTATCGACTGGTTAATGAACACCTGCAATCCACTAATTCAGAAAAGAAAAGTCCCCACGTTTTAAGACATACCTATGCAACACATCTTCTTAATAAAGGAGCTGAGATAAATGCTGTAAAAGATCTTCTCGGACACAGCAGTTTAGCAGCCACTCAGGTTTACACACACAACTCCATTGATAAATTGAAAAAAGTATTTGACCAAGCCCACCCTAAAGCATAACAACCATGATGTAAAATCTACACGCGAGTTATGGCACCTCAAGAAAAGCCATTCTGTTTTATTGTTTAATTTAAATTTTTACAATTATGAAGGTCCAAGTTCATTCCATCCACTTTGATGCAGATCGCAAGCTGATTAATTTCATTCAGAAGAAACTAGACAAGCTGGATACTTTTTACGACCGACTGGTGGATGGTGAAGTCTTTCTCAGGTTAAACAATGAGGGCATTGAAAATAAAACCGTTGAAATAAAACTGAGAGTACCTGGTAGTCTGCTATTTGCTGTGGAGAAGGCCCGGTCGTTTGAGGCCGCAACAGGAATGGCTGCTGATGCACTGAGAATGCAACTCAAAAAATTCAAAACAAAAATCAGGAACGGTAGGGTTTAAAATCTTTAAGTCATAAACAAAAAAGGCCACCTGTTGGTGGCCTTCCTCAATTTATAAGATCCTTTATTAATTCTGTGGAGCTGTCGTGGTTGTTGTAGCTGTTGCTGGTTTAGGAGTAACCCCCATCTTCTTTAACACCAGGTCTGATATATCCATCTTTTCATCACCGTAAAGAATTACATCCAGGCCACCAATCTGTTGATTCAAAATTACAGTATATCCATTCTCCTTTGCTGTGTCTTCAATAGCCTTACCTACCTTCTTATAAACAGGATCCATTAGTTGTGTCTGTTTCGTAGTGATGGTTGTCTGGGCATCCTGCTGGAGTTTTTCAATGTTGTCTTGCATTTGCTTTAATTCGCGTTCGGTATTCACACGAACGGCATCAAGCATGGTATTCAAATTAGCCTGGTAGTCAGCTACCTTTTTTTGAAATTCCTGATATTTGGTATCAATCTGATTTTTAAGCTGAGCCTGGAGTGACTTTAATTCAGCCTCAATCTGCTTTGCTTCCGGCATTTGACTGAATATATAATCTACATCTGCATATCCAATTTTAGGTGTAGTCTGTGCATGGGATACAAGAGCTCCAACTCCCAACACCACAAGTAGAACGAACTTTCTCATTTCAAATATTCAATTTAGTTTTTTACTTCTTATCGCTGAGCGTTGATTTTATCATTCGGATCGCCCAAACCTAACTCCTCCAATACGAAATCTGTATAATCATATCGTGGATCAGTATATATCATCACTAATTCGCCAGCCTTATCAAAGACAATAGCCAGGTTATTTTGCTTAGCTGCTTTGTCTACTGCGTCCCAGACTTTGTCCTGTATAGGTTTGATTAATTCCTGTTTCTTCAGAAAAAACAAACCTCCAAATCCAAATACTTTCTTCTGATACTCCTTCAGTTCGGCTTCTTTCTTTTGAATCGCATCTGTGCGCTCCTTCTTCATTTCTTCCGTCAGCAGTACCTGTTCCGCCTGAAGGGCACTATACATGGCTTCAATCTTTTTAGCCATATCCTGGATTTCCTTTTCCCAGGCCGCAGAAAGCTGGTTTATTTCTTCCTGAGCCTTTTTATACTCTGGCATTTTGTTAAGCACATAGTCGGTATCAATGTATCCGAACCGCTGTGCCTGGACAAAATTCAGGCCGAAAATGAGAAAAATAATTGTAATTAAATAAACCCGCATAATTATCTGATTTGCTGGCCAATTGTAAAATGGAACTGAGAGCCACTAATCGGACCTCTTCCATTCATTGGCACAGGATCAAAGCCATAGGCCCAATTTAATCCAATAAGACCAAATGCCGGCATAAAAATCCTCGCTCCGAAGCCGGCAGACTTATAAAGCTTAAACGGGTTAAAGTCGTCATAATTGTTCCAGTTGTTACCCGCTTCAGTGAATGCAAAGCCATAAATAGTTGCTGCATTACCCGTTGTGACCGGATAACGCAATTCAAGACCCAGTTTATCATACACTATACCCCCCGCCAAAACATCTCCCCCGGTATTAGCGCTTGAATTATAATAAGGAGGTGTGATCTGATTGTTCTGATACCCCCTGAGACCAATAACTTCCTGCCCTAACAGGAATGAATTAAACCCGCCAGCCAAACCATCACCACCTAAAAAGAATCGTTCGAACGGACCGATTCCAGCTTCGCTGGTATACTGACCAATAAAGCCAAAGTGAGCTTTAGCCTCCAGCACTAACTTTTTCTTGCTATCCAGTGGGAGATAGTATTTAGCATCGAACATCCACTTGTGATATTCAATCCACTTATATTTTTCTTCCGGAGTTGCCTCACTGTAATCCAAATCGTTCCATAATGAATACGGAGGTGTTAGCGTCAAACTAAGTGAAATCGTAGATCCTTGTGCCGGATACATTGGGTTATCAATGCTATTTCTCGCCAATGTTGTGTTGAATGTAAAACTGTTTGAAATGCCGTTTGAATATCCCAGACCGGAATTCCAATTCTTTAGGATATAGCGCAGGTATGAAACTGAATTTGTGAGGGTAAAGTAATTATCCGGCCACTCTAACAACCGCCCCAAACCTACTGAAATACTATGTACCTGCAATTGCGGACTCAGGTCACTATTGTATGAATAGTTCCCATACATGGAGCGCTGAAATGAACTGTTCCAGCTGACCGTAAGTGAGTGAGGTTTCCGACCACCTAGCCAGGGTTCCGTAAATGAAAAACTATAACTCTGAAATGATCTACCATTAGCTTGTGCACGAAGAGACAACCGTTGTCCATCGCCCACGGGTAGAGGTCTCCAGTTTTTAAAATGCGGAATGTTTCGCAGGGAAAAATTATTAAAAGTTAATCCCAACGTACCGACAAAACCATAATAGCCACCCCAACCTCCGGATAATTCAACCTGGTCATTGGATTGCTCTTCCACCGTCCATTCGATATCTACTGTTCCATTGGCTGGATTCGGTACGAGATTTTGTCCGATTTTATCCGGAGCAAAATAGCCCAGCTGAGAAAGTTTCTGTTGTGTACGGATAATATCAGAACGTCTGAATTTCTGACCCGGAACTGTACTTAATTCTCTGCGGATCACATGGTCGCTGGTTCTGCTGTTACCCGCTATTGTTACCTCGTTAATGGTTGCCTGTTCTCCTTCAAAAATTCGCATTTCAACATCAATGGAATCACCAGCAACAGCTACTTCCACCGGATTGATTCTGAAGAAAAGATATCCGTCATCCATATACAATCCGCTTATGTCAAGTCCTTTCGGATTGAACTGGAGTTTCTTGTCGATCAATTCCTTGTTGTAAACATCGCCCTTGTTGATTCCAAGAACAGCACCCAATTGTTTATCGGTGTATATGTAATTACCTGTCCAGATAATGTTTCGAAAATAATACTTTGGTCCTTCTGATATTTTAAAATCGATATTGATCTTCTGATCATTATAGGCGTAGACCGTATCAAATACAATTTCAGCATCGCGATATCCTTTGGAATTAAAAAAAGCTATCACACTCTTTTTATCATCTTCAAAATCAGATTGAATGAACTTGGAGCTCGTGAAGAGATTTAGCTTGATATTATCCCCTAAAAATTCCTTAACCTCGACCCAGCTCGCCTTATACGTTGAATCAAAGTATGTACGCGGTTTAATGGAGAATATTTCTGAAAGCAAAGCACGGTGAAGGGAGAAGCGTGGGTGCTCATGCGTGCCTTTCATTTTCTTTTTCAGTTTGGCATCTTCAACATGATCGTTACCTACAAATGAAATCTTGTTGATCTTCACCTTTGATTTGGGATTCACGGCTATTTTCAGTCGGATACCATCTCGGTTAAGGGTATCTTTTTCCTGCGTTACTTTTACCTCTGTGTTTAGGAATCCCTTCTTCACAAAGTGTTTTCGTACAGCCAATTCCGTGTTTCTGACCATGGCATCATTTACAATCTTACCACGGATTAAGGTCAGGTCTTCCTTTAATGCACTTTCTTTAGCTTTTGGAATTCCAGTAAAGTAGAATCCAGTCAGCCTTGGTCGTTCTGCAAGAACTATGTTTAAAAACACATTACCGCCTTCTATCCGGTCAACCTTTATGGTGACATCACCCACAAGACCATGCTTCCAAAGGCTACGGATAGCATTTGTAATGGCGTCTCCAGGAATTTTGATTTTATCACCCACCTTAAGACCCGTGAGTGAAACCATAGCGTTTTTGTCTAGAACATTAAGCCCCGTGACTTCAATACCACCAATGGTATACTCTGCTGGATTAGCGTAGTTAAGATTATTTTCAGCAACAGCACCTGAGCGGTCACGGTTTCGTCTGAATTGAGCCCAGCCATCCACGGCAACACTTACCAAAACAACCAGAAATAAAACTTTCTTCATCAACTTACCGGATTCAATTGTTCGCTTGTTTTACCAAATCTCCTTTCGCGTTGCTGGTATGACCAAATGGCTTCATATAAGTGTTCTCTTCGAAAATCCGGCCAAAGCGTAGGAGTTATATACAGTTCCGTATAGGCAATTTGCCACAGTAAAAAATTACTGATCCGCAATTCTCCACTGGTGCGGATTAACAGCTCTGGATCTGGGATGCCTGAAGTCTGCAAATAGTTTTCAAAAGTCTTTTCATTTATGTCCTCAGGGCTAACCTTCCCTTGTTTCACCTCTTCAGCAAAAGTTTTCATGGCCTTCAAAATTTCCCACCGGCCACTATAGCTCAGAGCAAGGATCAAGGTCATTCCGCTGTTCTGGCTTGTTTTGTCGATAGCCCATTGTAAATTTTCCTGGCAATCTTTAGGTAGGTTGGAGGTGTCTCCGATTGTGGTCAGTTTCACCTGATTCTCCATTAAGGTTCCGATTTCCTGCTTTAAGGTACTTACCAGAAGCTCCATAAGACCGTCAACTTCGGCTTTGGGTCTGTTCCAGTTTTCCGTTGAAAAAGCATATAGGGTAAGATATTTTATACCCAGTTCACCACAACCTTCGGTAACATCGCGAACAGCCTGAACAGCATTACGATGGCCAAAAATACGCATAGCGCCCTTTTTCTTAGCCCAGCGACCATTGCCATCCATAATAACAGCAACATGCCGCGGCAGATTATTAAAGTCAATATGGTCTTTAAATGAAGACATAGGGGGGCCAAAATTAGCAAAAAGGGGATTCGGTTGTACAGGCGGAGGGAAAGCTATTTATAGGGATTTTTCGGGCAAGGTATGTCGTAAAATGTTCGTGTGATGGAAATCCCTAAAAAGTAATATGCATCATTGGTGTTTGGATTGCCGTATTGGTAATTCTTTACATCAGGGTCTCCTGCTGAGATGTTATCCAGGTAATCAAAAAATGTTTTGCGAACACCAAATTCAAGTGAAAAATACCACTTGGGGTTATATACGTATTTTATGCCTGCGCCAAAGGGTATGGCGCCCTGGATGTTACTATACTCCTCTGTTTTCTCTTCGTTGCCGGAAATTCCAAAAAGACCAAGACCTGCAAAAAAATAGGGTGAGAATCTTACAAATCGTTTGCTTTCACGCCAGTTCAAAAAATGGTATTCAGCAACTGCAGAAGCTTCAAAAAGAAATAAATCAAAAGAAGCATTTCGTTGCGAGGCGAGTGCATCAGAATCGTCATCAGAGGCACTCAGCTGACCTGCTGTTATTGCCGTACGAAAACTAACAACCTTGCTAAGATTAGAGCGATAGAAAACCGTAGCCGCAGGTTTTGAATATTTGAAATTATAAAACTTAACTAAGTCACCGGTGTAGTTAAATGTCCCCAATCCAAAACCTACCTCAGATCGCTGAGCAACAGCATCAAGTTGAATGAGGGTAGCCAAAAGGAATGGAAGCCATTTAAGAAAACGCATTATCTGAATTTTGCGCGGTGAAATGTTTTGCCGAGTATATAGGTAACCTTAACAGTAGTGACCATAAAAATATCTTTGTCGTCTTTATTTCCCCTCATATTATCCGGGTGCTCTTTACCATATCCCGGTAAGAGCATATAACTCGGGGCTCCATTACGTGAAGGTTCCAGTTGAAGCATTGACGGGTCAACCACTTCATTGGAACGATACGACATAGCTCGGGCTAATTCACTATCCAACTCACCCAGGTCTATGTAATTCTGACTGACATCATCAATGTAGTCTGTAAAGAGATACCGGAATCCCCATTCTGCGGAAATGTCCAATACTTCATTTAGTCTAAAACGTGCACCGATTCCAAATGGTATGGCGGGCTGAATTCTTTTATACGGTTTTATTCCATAGTTGACATCTCCTTTATCCAGGTCTGAATGTTGTCCTTCAGTACCTAGCGGTTGAAGATCAACCCAGTCACCTGCCTTGGATAGCGGATTCCCACTTAAATCTGTTTCAGGAACCTGTGCCTGGGGATTATGATGGAATACAGATAACCCTGCGAACAGATACGGAGTCCATGCCACCCGGCTGATGTATGTTGCCTGGTTTTCAAACAAGTCAATACTGGCTACTACAGAGAGTTCTTTAATTCTGTTTCGGAACGACAAATTACGCTGATAGCGGTACATGCCATTTTCCTGATCGGTTTCATCGGCAGATTCGGAGTCAGAGCCTCTAAGGCCTCCATACATAAACGTAGCGGTTAAGGTATATCTGGGGCCAAAACGATGTGCAAAAGAAATTCCAATAGCGGGACGTGTGTAAGAAATATCCGTGCTGAAGCGACTGGGTTTTGGTGCGAGATCACCGTAGTAATTCAAGGCACTAAGCGAAAATCCAACCATGCTATAGACCTTTTCCTTGCTGAAGGTTGACTTGCGACCCCGGTAAGTAGACATTCTCCGGTTGTTCTTCTTTATCGCCTTTCTGTTCAATTGTCCGTATGCCTCCTCTGCACCACTCACTATTAGCACAGCAAGTAAAAAATAGAAAATCTTCCTCATGGGCTTACTGAATTAAGTATCTATAGATCAGTGAACTACAAAAGTAATAAAAAATCAGTTACGGACGTCTAACCCCCAGTTAAGCTTCTGCCTGAGCGTTTTGAAATAATGCTGCCCTTCTAATTGTATCAGGTGAACCTTGAAATCTGCTTTTGACACCTTAACCTTTATGGAAGCATCAACCGCAGCGACCCGGGAATCCAGCGAGATCAAAAACTTTCTGCTCCGGCCTTCAACCCGAAATGTAATCTCAGAACTGTCTGAAACCACAATTGGTCTTACTGTAAGATTATGCGGACTTACCGGGGTAATCACAAAATTCCCTGAACGTGGAAAAATCAGGGGACCACCGCAACTAAGGGAATATCCCGTAGAACCTGTGGGTGTAGAAACGATGATACCATCAGCCCAGTATGAATTTAAAAATTCGCCATCGATATACGTATGAATCGTGATCATCGATGAGGTATCTGTTTTTACCAGCGAAAAATCATTCAGCGCGAAATTCAATTTGCCGAACACATTCTTATTGGTTTCCAGCCTGAGCATCGCCCGCTTGTCAATGGTATAAGCACCTTCAAACAATTTTGCAAATGCCCGGTCAACATCTTCTTTGCTTATGGTAGCCAGAAATCCTAGGCGACCCGTGTTAATTCCAAGCACAGGTATTTCTGATTTTCCAACATAGGTTATGGCTTCTAACAGCGTTCCGTCACCACCCACGCTGATAAATACCTCAACACCTTTTAATGAGCTTCCGGGTTCGAAAACTTTGTACTTAAATTTTTTAAAGATGGGTTGCCTTAGATGCTTGCTGAATTTTTCAGAAACACGGATATCTACCTTATGACGGGAAAGAATTTCAAAAATATGAGCGATAAACGGAATTGATTGGCGATTAAATTCCTTTCCGTGAACAGCAATGCGCATCGTTGTCTGAATTGTTTTTTAACTGTGTGACTCCACCAGCTTCTTCTTTAAATATAAAAAGGGAATCACGAGGAACCAAGACACTACTTCTTTCTTAGGAGTAAAGAAGCCCAGTTTTCACGTTCATCCTGGCGCGCCTCCACAAGGTTATAGACCGTTGCTTCGCGCAACAGATCCGGGACATCACTGGTATAAAAACCACTTATCAAGAGCAGTCCACCTGAAATCAAAAAAGACTGATACAGTTTTATCTCTTCAAGCAATATGTTTTTATTGATATTGGCCAGAATGATATCAAACATACCATCCATGGTCAGGTCGGATAGTTTGCCTTGCCTCAGATTGATATTTGTGCAATGATTCACTTCGATATTTTCATTGCCGTTCACCACACTCCACTCGTCAATATCAAATGCTTCTACTGATGCGGCTCCTCGTTTTATAGCCATAATAGAAAGGATAGCCGTGCCGCATCCCGCGTCCATCACCCGTTTGCCCTGGTGGTCAATATCCATCTGATTTTTTATCATCAGATAGGTCGTTTGATGATGACCTGTTCCAAAAGACATTTTTGGAGTGATGATTATTTCATAAGGAAATTGCTTATCAATTTTATGAAAAGCGGCACGGATTAAACATCGGTCATCAACGATAATGGGCTGATAATTTCTTTCCCATTCTTCGTTCCAATTTTGTTTTTGGATTCTATCCTGATAAAAAACAATTGGTGTCTGTGCGCTGTATTTGTCCTTTACATGTTGCAACTGGTCCTTGTCATATTTCTCCAATTCAACATACGCTTCAAATCCTTTTTCAGTCTCCATGAATGTATCAAAACCAGCTTCTGCAATTTCAGCCATTAAAATTTCCGAAAAATCCGGATCACAAATTACCTGCAGACGGGTATAATACATTCTGTTCCTTTAGTTAATCTGTATTACGCTGACTTAATTATTTCAGCAAACTCTCTTGACTTAAGGGAAGCACCTCCAACAAGTCCGCCATCTACATCAGCGCATGCAAAAAGTTCTTTGGCGTTTGCTGCATTAACGCTGCCACCATATAGAATAGAGATGCTGTCAGCAACAGCTTGCCCGTATTTTGAAGCCAGGTGTTTACGTATCACTGCGTGCATATCCTGCGCCTGTTGTGCAGATGCAGTTTTGCCTGTACCAATAGCCCAAACAGGCTCATACGCTATTATTGTTTTCTGAAGAGACGATGCATCGAGGTGAAAGAGACTTTCTTCAACCTGTTTTTTTACCAGACCTTCATGCTCATTTTTTTCACGGACTTCAAGGGGTTCACCACAACAAAAAATAGGAACCAGGCCATGCTTTAATGCGATATCAACTTTTTTAGCCAGCAATTTTCCGTCTTCACCAAAATACTGTCTGCGTTCACTATGTCCCAGAATAACATAAGGTATTCCGATCGACTTGATCATTCCCGCTGAAACCTCACCGGTATAAGCGCCTGATTCATGTTCGCTGCAGTTCTGAGCGCCCACTGAAATCCGCGGATCACTACCCAACAAATTCTTTATGCCAACCAGGAAGGGATGAGGTGTGCACAAAATTACTTTTACATTTCCCTTTACTTCATCGGCTACCATTCCCTTGATTTCAGATGCGAGTATGTTCGCCTCTTCGAGGGTTTTGTTCATCTTCCAGTTTCCAGCTACAATTTTCTGACGCATAGTATTGCTTAGGTTTAAAATGATTATGTCTGTTTTAAATGGGGAATCAAAGATAATAGAAAGTGCAAAGCCTGAAAGAACCTTTTCAGGTTCTACTTTTTAGGGTTGAAGCGTGATTCTTTAAAAAAAGTCTGAGCATCACCTAAAGTCATCAATTGAGGGAGAGAGAGATCAGGATGACTATCCATGTATGACTTCACGATTTCCCATCCAACCCATTGACCAATCCGCCCTGGACATTTTTCACCAACCTGTATGGTTACAGGTCTCTCACTTAAGTAGTCCTTTTTTACCATCTGACTTGTGGCAAACAGTACTTCACTTTCAATAAAGCGTGCCCAGATAAGATTCTTATTTTCTCTCACCCCTTTCATTTCTTCGGGAGTATACCATATAAAAACGCTATCCGCTACACATGGAAGCATGTGCTTGGCAAAGTAAAAAGACTTACCGTAAGCGATCATGTCAGCCAATACGGTTTTATCTTTTAGATCCGTGTGGTTGAAACGTTCATCGATACCATAGATAAGAAGTGCAGAGGGAACAATGTCATCAGGGTCATATTTCCGAAGCAGGTATTCATACATCTGAGGTCTGTACTTTGCTCCGCGACCCAGGTAAAAGTCGAGGCTAACAATGATAAGTGAATCCGTAAGCAACATATCGGTATCCAGACCAGAAATTACCGTTTGAATTTTAGGAATACGAAAGTCCGGGTAGTAGGCTTTAAGATTGGTAAAGGCCTCTGTAAATTCAGTTTTCAGACTTGAAAGATCTCCGAACACTCTCTGCACTTCAGTTCCCAGTGTATCAAGGTGAGGATTTGTCAACCGTTCGAAGATTTCATTTATGAAGACTGAGTCATCCGGATACTCTGTTCGTCTGAAAATATAATCCCGAATAAGAGGCTGCCTGGTGAAGAGTGCAACCAACTGTGATTTCGACTGAATAGTCAGCAGGGAATCCTGAAACTGTTCGAAGGGTATGGGAATCTTTTCTGATGCTTGCTCCGGGGCAGTAACACATTCATCCGTTTTCGTTTCAGTACAGCCCCATTGCACCAGGGCTACCAATCCTATCACTAAAAGTCTTCTCATATCCATTTCGCCTGCGAAGATCGAATTTTTCAGGATACAAAGAAGAGATGAATTACTTTGATTCAAAAGTGAGCTTATCTACAGATGCTCCCTTCGTTAAACGCATACTTTTTACCTGCCCGCGTACGGTAACGTGGACAAGGTTGGATTGATCCTCATGCGTCTCCATGAACACATCATTCATAACCTGTATGCTCTTCCATTTTTTAACGTTAGGAACTTCGATGTATAAAATGAAGACATCTCCATCCTTTTCATGACCCAGATACCTGGCTTCCTGTGATTTGCTGTCTAACGTTACCTTAAAATGTTCTTTTGTATAATCTGTCATCATCTGGTCAATGGTCATTCCGTCCTTCAGGTTCAGAATATCCAGACTTGGTTTATTGTAACGATTGCTCATCGTAAGCTCCGTGTCATCAATAAAAATCCGCATCATTATCTCCAGTGACTTATCTTTTTCGTCAAACTCAATTTCGGTAACCGAAACATGAAGTGGATGAAATAGAGACAACACAAAAGTATATGCTGCAAAGACGGAGCTAATGGGTATCATACTTGAAGTTTATTCTGCAAAGATGCTGTTTCAAAAACAATACCGGAAAAATAATGTGACAAAAGGATAACCACTTAAATCAGTCCGTTTCCAGTCCTGCCATAGTTCTCCCTTTTTCAAAATTATCTTCTATACTTGTGGCCGTTTTAACCACCGGTTTTACAGTTTATAATGAGCGAATTTCAAATTTATTTCGGGATGGGTAAGGAGCATATCCTGGATTATAAGAATGGGGTAGATCACATTTTATTTGTTGTGGCCCTTTGCGCCCTTTACCTGATACGTGACTGGAAGCAGGTACTGGTGCTGGTTACTGCATTTACCATCGGGCACTCTATAACCCTTGCACTTGCCACACTGGAAATCATTAAAGTCAATTATGATCTGGTCGAGTTCCTTATTCCACTTACTATTTTCATCACGGCTGTTTCCAACTTTTTTAAGAATGAAAACAGTATTTCAGATCGGCTCATTCAACCAAATTATTTTTTCGCTGCTGTTTTTGGATTAATCCATGGCATGGGCTTTTCGAATTATTTACGGAGCATACTCGGAAAAGATGAACGGATAATCAAACAACTCCTGGCGTTTAACCTGGGGCTGGAATTAGGACAACTCATTATTGTTGCTGTTTTTCTTTCGGCCAGTTTTATTCTGGTTGACCTGATTGGTGCCAATCGAAGGGACTGGAAAATAGTGATCTCTTCTGCTGTAGCCGGAATGGCTCTGTTGCTGATGAAAGAAAAAATGTATTGGATTGATTAAGAATAACCATTAACCCATATGAATAAGTATTATTTGATTTTGCTGCTGGGAGTCTTTGTGCAGACTGCCTGGGCACAGGAAACACAGAAGTGGCAGGGAAAATTCGAACAACTGGGTCAGACATTACCTACGCCCAATGAATATAGAAGTGGTTCGGGTGCACCTGGTCCAAAATATTGGCAACAAAAAGCTGATTACGTTATCAGCGTTGAGCTTAATGATCAGAACCAGTCGATCACCGGTTCAGAAACTATTACCTACACAAACAATTCACCTGATGTATTAAAGTATCTGTGGCTTCAGCTGGACCAGAATATCCTTTCTGATGATAATTCTTTAAAGAGTACAACGCTGGGAGCTGTTAAGGACTCTGCCGCTGCCAAAACTTTTTATACACAGGTATCTGATTTCAAAGCTGGTTTTCAAATTAAAACGGTAAAGGATGTTGCCGGCAAACCACTCACGCATACGATCAACAACACCATGATGCGTGTAGACCTTACGACTCCCTTGAAGACAGGTGAAAAAATATCTTTTATTGTTGACTGGACTTTTAATATTGTTGATCGGAATCTGTTCGGACAACGAAGCGGTATGGAGTTTTTCCCGGAAGACAACAACTACCTTTATACCATAGCCCAGTTTTTCCCACGTATGTGTGTGTACGATGATTACGAAGGATGGCAAAACAAACAATTTCTGGGGCGTGGAGAATTCACACTTCCTTTTGGTGATTATAAAGTACGGATCACGGTACCCGCTGATCACATTGTTGGTGCAACCGGTGTTTTAAAAAATCCACAGGAAGTTCTTACTAAAACAGAAATCGAACGGTTTGAAAAAGCGAGAACTTCATTTGATGCTCCGGTTATTATTGTAACCCAAGCGGAGGCAACTCAGAAAGAAAAAACGAAATCAACCACAAAAAAAACCTGGGAATTTCACGCAGAAAATGTTCGTGATTTTGCGTTTGCTTCCAGCCGGAAATTTATCTGGGATGCGCAGGCCGTAAAACTCGGAAGCAAAACACCACTAGCCATGTCTTTCTATCCGAAGGAGGGCAATCCGCTGTGGGAGGAAGAATCAACCAAGGCGGTTAAAAATACCCTGGAAGTTTATTCCCGTCACACCATTGACTATCCCTATCCCGTTGCTATTTCTGTTCACACCGCCAGTATCGGAATGGAGTATCCGATGATCTGCTTCAATTACGGAAGACCTGAAAAAGACGGAACCTTTACTCCGCAAAAACGAAAAGGCATGATCGGAGTAATCATTCATGAAGTAGGACATAACTTCTTCCCCATGATTATTAATAATGACGAACGTCAAACCGCCTGGATGGACGAAGGTGTAAATAGTTTTGTAGAACTGCTCACCGAGCTGGAGCGCTATCCGGATATTGACTGGAGCAGCGACAAACCTGCAGGACTGGTTCCCTACATGAAGGGAGATCCGAGCAAGAAACGTACACTGATGACTAACCCGGAACAGGTGATTCAACTTGGCCCGGAACAATACTCTAAAGTTGCCGTTTCACTTTTTATTCTTCGTGAAACAGTAATGGGCCCGGAGTTATTCGACAAAGCCTTTAAAGAATATGCACAACGCTGGGCTTTCAAACATCCCAAGCCTGCTGATTTCTTCCGTACACTGGAAGATGCTTCTGCAGTAGACCTGGATTGGTTCTGGAAAGGTTGGTATTACACAACCGATAATGTGGATCAGTCAATTGATCAGGTAAAGTGGTTTACCATGCGTAAGGAACAAGCGAACCTGGAGAAGCAAAATCTGTCGGTTAAGAAAGGTGATCTTTCTGCCAATTCCTCTACCCAGAAAAAGTTTGACAACTTTGACAATGGGCCGGAGCCGTTTAGTCTTATTGAAACAGATCCGCGGTTTAACGGTGAATTTCTCAGCCAGGTAAATGATAAAGCGATCATCCAAAAACTTGAGAATAAGAATATTTACGAAGTAACCTTATCCAACAAAGGAGGACTGGTTATGCCCGTCATCATTGAATGGACATATAAAGACGGGTCGAAAGAAATTGAACGGTTGCCCGCTGAGATCTGGCGTATTAACGAAACCAGGGTGAGCAAAGTATTTGTTAAGGACAAGGAAGTAGCATCACTTGTTCTTGATCCGCTCAAGGAAACTACAGACATCAATGAACAGGATAATGTCTTTCCTAAACCCAAAGAAGCGTCATCTAAATTTGACGACTTCAAGAAAAAGACCAATTAACAAAATGAACTTGACGGTGCCGGAAATTTCCGGCACTTTTGCTTCCCTTAAAACTCATTAACCCAAAAAAATGAAACGGATTATTATTCTGGTGTGTATGGCTTTGGTTGCCGTCACTACGCAGGCTCAAACGCCTGTCACTACCCCTGCATGGAAAGGGAAATTTGAACAGCTAGGAGAGACGCTCCCCACACCGAACGGTTACCGTACAGGCTCAGGTGCTCCGGGGCCGAATTACTGGCAACAGCGGGCCGATTATGTTATCAATGTTGAAGTTGATGATAACACTCAAATGCTCACCGGCTCGGAAACCATCACCTATTACAACAATGCTCCTGAAGCTCTAGGCTATCTGTGGCTTCAACTGGATCAGAATCTTTTTGCTTCCAATAGCCTGACAGCACAAAGCCGAACGAGTTCTGTACGTGATTCTATCCCGGCTAAGTTTTTCGCTATGAATGTTGGTGTAACATCAACGGATTACAAAGGTGGGTATACCATCAAGTCTGTAAAAGATGCCGCAGGGAAAGCATTGCCTTACACCATCAACTATACCATGATGCGCATCGACCTTCCTGCTCCCTTAAAGACAGGTGAGAAATTTGTTTTCTCTGTTGAGTGGAGCTTTAAAGAAAAAGACAGAAATGAAATGATGCAGGACCGGGGTGGTTATGAATTTTTCCCTGAGGATGGCAACTATGTTTACACCTTTGCGCAGTGGTTCCCGCGAATGTGCGTGTTTGATGACTACGAAGGCTGGCAAAACAAACAGTTTCTGGGTCAGGGGGAATTTGCACTTACCTTTGGAAATTATCGTGTTCGCATTACCGTTCCTTCCGATCACATCGTAGGTGCAACGGGATGGATCCAGAATCCTAAAGAAGTTTTAAGTAAGGATCAATTGGATCGTTTTGAAAAGGCCAGAAAAACATTTGACGCTCCAACCCTTATCGTTACGGAAGAAGAAGCCCGTGCTAAAGAGAAAACAAAATCAACACGGAAAAGCACCTGGGAATTCTACGCAGAAAATGTTCGTGACTTCGCCTTTGCAAGCTCCCGCAAATTTATCTGGGATGCCATGGCTGTAAAAGCGGGTGAAAAAACTCCATTGGCACAGTCGCTCTATCCCAAAGAAGGTAATCCACTCTGGGGCAAAGAGTCAACCAAGGCTGTCAAGAATGCTTTGGAAGTTTATTCTGAACGGACTATTGATTATCCATACCCAACCGCATACTCAGTACATACCGCAAATCAGGGGATGGAATATCCAATGATCTGCTTCAATTATGGTCGTCCGGCTAAAGATGGTACCTATTCACAGCAAACCCTTATCGGTATGCTGGGTGTGGTAATCCATGAAGTGGGTCACAACTTTTTTCCGATGATCGTTAACAGCGATGAACGTCAGTGGTCATGGATGGATGAAGGATTGAATACTTTCCTGGAAAAAGAGACTGTGCGGGTTCGTTATCCTGAATTGGCCGGAACACGTGGCACACCAAAAGGGATCACCGGGTTCATGAAAGGCGATAAATCTCAAATGCGTCCTATCATGTCAATGTCTGATAATATCCGTCAGTCTGAATTCGGACCCAATGCCTATACTAAACCATCCGCTGCACTTACGGTTTTGCGTGAGACTGTGATGGGGCCTGAATTGTTTGATAAAGCCTTTAAAGAATATTCACAGCGTTGGGCATTCAAACACCCTAAGCCAGCCGACTTCTTCCGGACGATGGAAGATGCTTCCGCGGTTGACCTGGACTGGTTCTGGAAAGGCTGGTTCTACACAGTAGACAATGTTGATGTAGAGGTTGATGAAGTAAAATGGTTTAAGCTCCGTTCACAAACCCTTGACCCGGAGAGTAAAAATGTAAAAGCAAAAAGTGGTGATCTGACAGCTGGCGGAAAGAAAGATGGCAAGGCTAACGACTTTAGTAATGGGCCTGAAGAGTTTTCTGTGGTTAATACCCCTGATCAGTTCTATGGCGAATTTAAAAACCGGATCGATGACAACGCCATTCGGGCAAAGCTCGATGGGAAAAACATTTATCAGGTGAAGTTCAGGAATGTGGGCGGTTTAGTAACACCCCTTGTTATTGAGTGGACCTATAAAGATGGATCTAAAGAAATCGAACGGATACCGGCTGAAATCTGGCGCGTCAACGAAACGGAGATCACCAAAATATTCGTCAAAGAAAAAGAGGTGGTTAACATCGTTCTTGATCCGAATTTTGAGCTGGCAGATGTGGATATGAATAACAATGTCTTCCCTAAAAAGGCTGCAGAATCCAAGTTTGATCAGTTCAAGAAAACTAATTAGTCATCCATTGCGACCGATTGAAAAATCATCGGTAAGCTGCTGACAATAAAAAAAGCCACTTCTTAAAACAGGGTGGCTTTTTTATTTACTTTACTTTCTCGTAAAATTTATGACCGCCTGTAAAAACTGTAATGCAACGTTCGAAGGGAAGTATTGTCCCAATTGTTCTCAACGTGCAGATACACATCGCCTCACCTTATGGCATTTTATTCATGAAACCTTTCATGCCTTTACACATACGGATAAAGGTATATTCTTCCTCATCAAAGAAATGGTTTATAAACCCGGAACTGTAGCTATTGAATACAATGCCGGCAAACGAAAGAAGTATTTTAGTCCGTTTACGTTTTTTCTGATCGTAGTAGCCGTGGAAATCTTTGCTTCACAGAAAACGGATTTCTATAAACACTATGCTGCAAGCCTCGACCAGATTGTTCAGGGAATGAATCAAAAATCAATTGAGAACAGCTCAAATGCACATTTGGAAGGAGCAAAAACCAAGGTGGCCAAGATGAGTGCAAACAGCAGGCTTATTACGTTTGTCTTTCTGCCTGTTCTTGCACTACTCACCTGGTTGTTCTTTAAAAAATCAGGAAATAACTATGCAGAGAACCTGGTGTTTAATGTTCTGATACAGGGCCAATTAATGGTCTATTACCTGCTGATCTGCATTATCCCATTTCTTATTGATCATTCCGTTGTGTTGTGGGTCCTGCTTATCTATATCATAACAACCTGGGTGTTTAGTTTTTATGCCTACCACCAGTTTTTCAGGCAATCCTGGTTCAAAACGATCATCAAAGGCATAGCCATTCAGATTGTTTACTTTATCGTCATCGAATATGGCACAAGTCTGATTTTCCACTTTGTATAACTCATAACCTTTTACATATGAAAAGTTTTATAGCATACCTTCTTTTAATGCTCCTGACTTTTTCAGGTCTGGCGCAGGAACAAAAAAAATGGCAGGGAAAGTTTGAGCAACTTGATCAGATGCTGCCCACTCCTAATGAATACCGCACTGGCTCAGGTGCTCCGGGATACAAGTACTGGCAACAGCGTGCTGATTATGTTATTGACGCAGAAATTGATGAGCCCAACAACAAACTCATTGGTAAGGAAACGATCACCTACTTCAATAACTCTCCGGAGGCCTTAAAATTCCTGTGGCTTCAATTGGATCAAAATGTGAACAAAAAAGAAAACGAAGATTTCGGCAACTACTTTGGTCCCATGCGTGATTCCATTGCAACACTTCATATGCAGTACCTCACCCGTGCGATTACATTCGAAGCGGGGTACACCATTCAATCGGTTACAGACAAGGCTGGAAAAAATCTTCCTGTTACCATCAATAATACCATGATGCGCATTGATCTCCCTGTAGCATTAAAAACAGGAGAAAGCATCAGCTTTTCAATCGCCTGGTCTTATCCGATCACCGATCGCAGCCTGTTCTTACTTTCACGCGAAGGATATGAACACTTTCCTGAAGACAATAACAATGTTTATCTGATTGCCCACTGGTTCCCGCGCATGTGTCAGTTTGATGACTATGAAGGGTGGCAGAACAAACAGTTTCAGCGACTGGGAGAGTTTGCTCTCGAGTTTGGTACTTACAAAGTGAATATTACGGTACCAGCCGATCATGTTGTAGCTTCCACCGGAGCGTTGCTGAATGCCAAAGAAGTACTGACCGCTAAAGAATTTGAACGCCTGGAGAAGGCCAGAACAAGTTTTGATAAACCAGCCATTATCATCACTCCTGAAGAAGCAACAGCAAAAGAGAAAACAAAATCAACGACCAAGAAAACCTGGCGGTTTCAGGCCGATAACGTGAGAGACTTTGCCTTCGCCAGTTCGCGTAAATTTATTTGGGATGCTCAAGCCGTGAAGCTACCTACCAATACCGTTATGGCGATGTCATTTTATCCCAGGGAAGGATTACCCGTGTGGTCAGAAGAATCTACCAAGGCTGTAAAAAATGCACTTGAGGTATATTCAAAATATACTTTCGATTATCCCTATCCGGTTGCCATCTCTGTAAACACATCGAATATTGGTATGGAATTTCCCATGATCAGTTTTAATGGAGGCCGGCCACGAAACGGACAAATGAGTGATAATGCAAAAGCAGGAATGATCGGAACAATTGTACACGAAGTAGGGCACAACTGGTTCCCCATGATTGTAAGTTCTGACGAGCGCCAGTGGATGTGGATGGATGAAGGCATGAATACCTTCCTTCAAACACGAACTGAAATGGAGCGCTATACTTATCACCATACTGTTCCTGCGGACATCATACCGTATATGAAAGGAGATAAGAGTGTTATGCGCCCGGTGGTGAATACTTCAGATAATGAACGCCTGAATGCATTTGGTGCTAATTATTATGAAAAGCCTACCGTAGCCCTCACCATTCTTCGCGAAAGTATTATGGGTATTGAAACATTTGACAAGGCCTTCAAGGAATACAGCACACGCTGGATGTATAAACATCCTCGTCCAGCTGATTTCTTCCGCACACTGGAAGACGCTTCTGCCGTTGATCTGGATTGGTTCTGGCGAGGGTGGTTCTTTTCAACAGATCATGTTGACCTTTCGGTAGAAGAAGTAAAATGGTTCAGGCTGCGGGTTCAGAAAACAGATCTTGAAAACAAAAATCTGAATTCCAAAGGTGGGGATCTCAATGTGAAATCGGGAGGAAAAAACACAGCTGATTTCAGTTCAGGACCGGAAGAATTTTCCCTGGTCAATACCCCGGCTCAGTTTTATGGGGAGTTCACAAACCGGATTGATGACAACGCTGTTCGTCAAAAGCTGGAAGGTAAAAATATCTATCAGGTCAGGCTGAAAAACAATGGAGGCCTGGTTATGCCGGTCATCATCGAGTGGACGTATAAAGATGGCTCAAAAGAAATCGAACGTATCCCGGCAGAGATCTGGAGGGTCAATGAATCTGAAATCACTAAGGTATTCGTAAAGGAAAAAGAAGTCACCTCAATGGTGCTTGATCCAAATGCTGAACTCGCAGATGTTGACACGCAAAATAACGTGTTCCCCAAGAAGGCAGCAGATTCAAAATTTGAACAGTTTAAAAAGAGTAATTAAACTTTTTGAATCGACTCTGTGCACATGAATCTGACTTTTGAAGGTTCATGTGCCCAACAGAGGCAATCCCTCTACACTTCTTATCCGTCAGAATAGGCTCAAAAAGTACATGCCGTTTCATTTTTACCAATAACCGCTTATATTTACCTATTGAGCGGATTGGTGGGGATTTTAGATTCCCTGATTTTTTAAACGTTTTATCTTTGCCGCTTTATTTTTTGAACCGCCCCGCGGCTAAACTAAACACACATGCAAAAACGCTGGTTAAGCTTTTTAGGTATTGCTACAATCATTGTTGGTGTTGTATTCATCAACCGGTATTACCTGAGTTCTTACGGTTCACAAGAACTCATGGCCGACAGTACAGGTATCACACCCATTCGGGTAGCTGAGCCCAATGTGCTTTATGGAATGGTTGTGGATAACCATGTAGTCATTGAAGACAAGATCAAGCGTAACGAACGACTTGGGGACATTCTGGAAACATACCATGTTCCTGCCAAATTGATCCACCAGCTTTCTCAAATATCCAGGAGTGTTTTTGATGTACGCAAAATTGTGCCGAACAAAAAATACACACTCATCTGTAATTCAGATTCACTTAAAACGGCCAAAGCACTGGTTTATGAGCCCAATCCTATCGATTACATTATTTTTCGTTTTGAAGATTCTCTTTCCATTGATGTTTGTCAACGCGAAGTCGTTGTGGTGGAAAAAAGTATTGCCGGTGAAATCCGCAGCAACCTTTCTGAAACCATTGAGGAGATGGGTATCTCCCATGAACTCACCAACAAGTTTGTAGATATTTTCGCCTGGCAGGTTGACTTTCAACGTCTGCAAAAGGGTGACAAATTCAAATTGATCTATGAAGAAAGTCAGGTTGAAGGACAGTCTGTAGGGATTGGCAGAATCAACGCCATTTACTTTGAGCACTACAGCAACCCTTACTATGCTTTCCCTTTTGATCAGGGTGAAGGGATGGATTATTTTGATGAAGATGGCAAAAGTCTTCGCAAAGCATTATTAAAATATCCTATCGAGTTTACACGCATCAGCTCCCGTTATACCATGAATCGTTTTCATCCCGTTCAAAAAAGATGGAAAGCTCACCTGGGAACAGATTTTGCAGCACCAACCGGGACACCTATTCGTTCTGTAGGTGACGGTACCGTTGAAGAAGCTCAGTACAAGTCAAACAACGGAAATTATGTAAAGATCAGGCACAATGGCACATACACTACACAATATCTTCACATGTCAAGAATTGCTGAAGGTGTTCGTGCAGGTACACGTGTAAGGCAGGGACAAACCATTGGGTACGTAGGAAGCACGGGCCTTGCCACTGGCCCACACCTTTGCTATCGTTTTTGGAAAAATGGTGTGCAGGTGGATGCCCTGCGGGTTGAGCTGCCACCTTCTCAGCCTATCTTTAAAGAAAATCTAGAATCATTTGAAAAAGTCAAGATGGACTTAAAGCAAAAACTCGATTCTATTCCCTTTATTGAACCCGCACCGAATTCCATCGCTTCTCTCTGATCTTTTTTGTTAGGAGCTTCGTTGAAGAACATGTAATTTTCTCAGCCATTTTGTGTTAGAGAAGAGTAGCATGTTATCATGAAGCGTTGCCTTATTCTTTTACTTTTTCTGCCCTTACTGGCGTCTGGCCAGAAGGTAGGCCTTGTGCTGAGTGGCGGGGCAGCTAAAGGCATTGCTCATGTGGGTGTTCTCAAAGCCCTTGAAGAAAATGACATCCCCATAGATTACATCGTGGGCACATCCATGGGCGGTATCATTGGCGGATGTTATGCTGCTGGCATGAGCCCTGACCAGATAGAGTCCATGGTTTTATCAGAGAGTTTTTTACGATGGATCAGTGGCGCTCCCGAGCAAGGATATAATTATCGCTACCACCAGAATGAAGCATCTCCCGGATTTCTTAAAGTAGACCTCGCACTTGACTCCACCCTGAACTTTCAGTTTAATTCCACATTGGCCAACGATGCCTCTCTTAATTTTATCCTCGCAGATAAGATGGCGCAGGCTTCAGCCATTTCAAAAGGGAACTTCGACAGTTTATTTATTCCCTTACGGGTCATTGCCGCAGAAATATTTACGCAAAATGAAATTACACTTTCACAAGGATCATTAAGTGACGCGTTACGCGCTACCCAGACAGTACCATTCTTTTACAATCCCATTCGGGTAGACGGCAGATATTTGTTTGATGGAGGGGTCTATAACAATTTCCCGGTTGATGTTGTGCAGCGTGAATTCAAACCAGATGTGATTATAGGATGCAATGTCTCCTCCAAGGTTTTTGAAGAATATCCTTATAAAGATGATGACGTGCTGATTTCCCGATCATTGCTTTTTCTTTTACTTGACAAATCTGATCCATCCCAGATTCCAAAAACAGGTGTTTACATACAGCCCGATCTGAGAGGCTATTCCTCTTTTGATTTTAGTAAAGCCAAAAGTTTAATTGATAGCGGATATATTCAGACCAAACGTCAGATAGAAGAAATTAAAAATAAAATTCAGGCACGCCAAACCTGCGATGAGGTTACCCAAAAGAGAAATTCATTTAATGACAGAAATATTCCTTTTCTATTTGGTGATGTGAAGTTTAAAGGGTTTAACTCGAAACAACGCGGGTATATTCGCAGATCATTCCGTACCAGAAAGAATAGCAATGAACCGAGATCATTTGCTTCCATTAAGAAAGGATACTATAATCTCGTGTCTGAGTCGTACTTTAATAATGTTTATCCCGGTATAAAATACGATACATCCTCAGGGCTATTTAATCTGCATTTATCCAGAAGGCCCCAAAAGAATTTTCAGGTTGATTTCGGAGGCGTCATTGCTACACGTGACATCAGCAACATATACCTGGGATTAAATTATTATCACTTTGGAAGTACGTTGCTTCATAGTTATGGAGCCTTTCAAACCGGTAACTTTTATAAATCAGGTCTTCTGAAAGTTCGGTTTGATTTCCCTGCACCTGTTTATGTTGAGCCTTATTTTTTATATCAAAACTGGGATTATCTGGCGAGTGATGATCTCTTAAAAGAAGTTAATGCTCCTTCAAAATCTACCGTACTCAGGCGCTTAAGCCGGTCTTTAGGATTCTCCACCGGAATTCCAGTTCGTGAATTCTTTAAATGCACTATGGATTTCCAGGGGTTTAATAACGTTGATCATTATATCAATGGAAATGTTTTTGTCAACACGGATACACTCGATGTTCTACGGGTTCGGGGTTTTAAAACCGGGTTGAGTTTCAGTGCCAATACCCTTAATCAAAAGCAATATCCTACCGGAGGAAAAAAATATGAGGTGCGCGTGGAGTATTTCAGTGTAAGGGAAGAACACAATCCAGGAAATTCCTCTGTACAGGAAGTGGAGGCTGTTGCACACCACCAATGGTTTAGGGCCAAACTTCATGCTGAGCATTACTTTGGAAAAGGGAGATTCAAAAGTGGTTATTTAGTGCAGGCAGTATTTTCAAATCAGCCTGTATTCCGGAATTATTTTGGCACCATTATAAATACTCCGGGGTACATGCCCTTCCAGGATAGCCCAACTTTAATTCTGCAGAATTTCAGATCATTCAATTTTATTGGTGGCGGGTTAAGAAACATTTTTTCGCTTACATCAAAATTGGATTTCAGGTTTGAAGGACACCTCTTCAAACCATTCGATTATCTGCAACAGAACAGTCAGCAGGAAGCAGTTATTTCAAATGAACTCAAATCACTTTTTCTGGCTGCTACCGCGGGCTTTGTATATCGTGCCCCGATTGGTCCTGTCAGCCTGAGCGTGAATTACTACGATGACGATGAGAATCAATTGGGTGTTTTATTGCACATTGGATTTTTGCTGTATAACGATCATCCGGTAGAGTAAGCTCATGACTTTTTAAGGCCATTCTTTTTTATGCGCAGCCCTATCCCTGTCTGTTTTTTTAGCTAAGTTTAACTTTGAATTAATCATCGTGGCGCATGAAGCGAGTTTTACTGACCCTCCTTGTATTAACTGGAATATATTCCTTTTCAAATGCCCAGGTAGTACAATGGGCATCTAAAGTCATCGAATTCTCATCTGAGCTAACACCTATTCAGTATTCTGCTCAGCAAGCTTTAGGAAAACCTAACGTGTTACCAGCCGGTGGTCAGAGCCCGAACGCCTGGGCGCCTGACAAACCAAAAAGAAAGGAATGGTTGAAGTTAGGATTTGCCACCCCCATGAGTATACGACAAATCGCAATCGCGGAATCCCATAACCCGAGTGCTATTTATCGTGTGTTGGCATATGACGAGGCCGGAAATGAATATGTAATTAACACCCTGAATCCAATGGTTATCCCTCTGAAGGGACGGATGTTGAACCTTTTAATGGATCCAACTCCCTACAAGGTAGTTGCTGTAAAAATTGAATTTGATGGTGCCGCAGTTCCCGACTACTATGGAATTGACGCGGTTGCGATAACCGATTCGAGATATCCAATTATTGCTGATATCCCAAAAATGCAATTATTGGCATCTGGAATCGCTATTGAAGCGCTCGATAAAAATGTGAACAGTGAGTACAGTGAACTTAATCCATTGCTTTCACCCGATGGAAAGACGTTATACTTTAGCCGAAGAAATCACCCAGAGAATATTGGTGGTGTTGATGATAAAGAGGATATCTGGTACTCCGAATTGGACTCGACCGGTCAGTGGCAGCTAGCCCGCAATATGGGACCTAAATTTAACAACGAAGGTCCAAACTTCGTGAATTCAATACAGTCTGTAACGCCAGATGGTAAGTCAGCCATCATGGTGTTGGGTAATAAGTACCTTGACAATGGTAAGATGTTAGCCGGTGTTTCCATTAGTTCAAATGTTGGAGGTGAATGGAGCAAACCCGTTGCACTTAACATCATTAACGATTACAATTTCAATCAAAAGGCAAATTACTTCCTTACCAATAATCGAAAAACATTGATCATGTCGGTCGAACGGGAGGATTCACAAGGTGACAGAGATCTCTACGTGAGCTTCATGAATGATGATAGTACCTGGACTGAGCCGTTAAATCTCGGTGATATTGTGAATACAGCCAGCGCAGAGTCGGCACCCTTCCTCGCTTCGGATGACAAAACACTCTATTTTTCATCCAATGGATTTAGCGGATACGGAGGTAATGATGTGTATGTTTCGAGACGCCTTGATGATACCTGGACAAACTGGTCTGAACCTGAAAATCTTGGACCGGAAATAAATTCGCCATTGGAAGATTTATTCTTTAATATTCCTGTTTCCAGTGAGTTTGCTTATTATTCCCGAGGGGTCACTGAAACCAATCTTGATATCTTCCGGGTTAAGCTTCCGATTGTTAAAAACCCAGATCCATGGATAACGGTACGCGGAAAAATTGTAGACAAAACAACGGGCAAACCATTAGGAGCAAAGATTGTTTACGAACGCTTACCCGATGGGAAAGACATGGGTATTGCTCAGTCAAATCCGGAAACAGGTGAATATGAAATTCGCTTACCTGCAGGCCAGCAATATGGTATCCGTGCGGAAGCAGAAGGCAAGGTATCAGAAAGTCAAAACCTTGACCTAAGAAATATTACTGCTGATAAAGTAATTGAAAACGAAAATTTTGAACTTGAACCAATAGGCGTTGCCAGCGTGCAGGAAAATGCAACCATCCTGCTGAACAATGTTTTCTTCGATTTTGACAAGGCTACCTTAAAGGCAGAATCGTTCCCGGAATTGAACCGGATTATTGATTTGATGAATACCAAACCAGGCATGGAGGTAGCTATAGCCGGGCACACGGATGCCATCGGATCTGAAGAATACAATCTTGCACTCTCTCAACGAAGAGCTAATGCAGTGTCGAATTACCTCATCAAACAGGGTGTTGCCAAGGAGAGAATAAGAGTATTATTCTTTGGGGAAGAACAGCCTACTGATACAAACGATACGGTGGAGGGAAGAAAGAAAAACCGCAGAGTGGAATTCAAAATTTTAAAACTGTAACTGAAAACTGCTATGGCACCGAAACTTTTTAGCCTGCTTATTCCAGTCACATTCATTACGTCAATAGCATTTTGCCAGGAAATCGATACCCTGGTTTATGCTGAAGGAAAAATTATTAATGCTGCAACGAAGGAGCCTGTAAGCGCTCGCATCATATATCAAAGCCTTCCTTATGGCAACCGCGTGGGCACAATGACAAACAGTTCTTATTCATTTCCCATGTTTGACAATGAAAAGTATTCTATTACCGTTGAGGCTGCCGGCTTTGCCACAGCAAAGTATATGCTTGATCCGGCCGAAGCAACCGAAAGAAAAGTGTTAAAGGATATCGAGCTCACTGCTGGTGGAGTAGCACCTGTCAAGCACGCTGTTGGTCAGGTAATGCGATTGAACAATCTGATATTCCAGGTTGGGAAATCAAAAATAAGTGAAGAGTCCTATGCTGAGCTTGATGTGGTAGTAAACATGATGAAAGATAACAACGCCATGATTATACAGCTGGAAGGGCACACCGATTACCAGGGGGATCCAAAGGATAACATGAAGCTTTCACAGGAGCGTGTTGACGCTGTAAAAGAATACCTCGTTTCCAAAAAGGTTAACAAAAACAGAATTAAAACGAAAGCCTTTGGAGGTACAAGTCCATTGTCACGTGACAATACTCCTGAGGCCCACAGGCTGAACCGCAGAGTTGAGTTGCGTATTCTGGCAAACTAGAATCTTTGTGAAGATTAGTGGCTTTCGGCCACGCTGGCTACAAATTCCGTTTTCTTTTTTCGGATCTGTTGGAGTTTTCGAACGTAGGAGGTCCTTACATCCTGATCGAGATCACTCTCTGCTACGGACAATAAAAGAATCTTAGAAAATTCATCGATGCGGGGTGATTGATAGCGTGCAAACGCGCGGTCCAGATATTGAATTGATTCTCCCAGTTGTTTATCATTAAATGCCTTTACTGCCCGATTGTAATACAACAAGCCTACCATCTGGTCCAGTGTCACCGTGTTATAGAGTTCAAAGTTGAAGTGATAGTATGATTTACCAACCTGTGCTTGTTGAATAACATTTTGTCGGTAGGTATTTATCCGTTCTTCAATTTCTGTCGACTTGTCAACAAAACCATTTGCAGGATCAGTTGCTTCAATAAGAACATTTCCGGAGTTTGTTTTTGCAATCAGGAAGATGTGATAGTTCGTTTCGGTTATCGTATACGTAAAACCGAAGTGATCCAGTAATACAGCGTAAAGTGCCGTGCCGGTAAGGCAATTATATTCGCCCTTATCCAGCAAATCACTGAACGAGGAATATTCCTTGAAAGAATGAAGTATCTGCTGATGCGTCTTTCTGAAAAGGAATTTGAGAAATTCCTTTTCATCGCGCTCTTTGATTTTTTTTAGTTCAAGCTTGTCTGCGAATAGCTCCAGGTCAAATGACGATTGAATATTATCAGGCTGTTGAAACAGGGCAGCGTATTTAGCAAGTTTTGAAGTTGGATAGGGCGTAATCCGATCACCTTGCGCCTGAACAAGTATTGGCAGAAAAAATAGCAACACTACCCATCTCATGTTACGCCAATGTTAAATTTCTATTATCAAAGTTAATGGAATCTTAACTTCCGACAACAGATATTAACAATCAGGTAATATCTAAGGCTTTATTACGGATTTTACTACCTTTCCCCATGGAGACTTTAGCAGATAATCTTATCAGCCAGGAGGCCCTGAATTCCTTTCAGCGCCTTAAAAAGAACCAATCGAATCTCAGAAAAGAGCCCTTGCAAAACCGGAAAGCCCGGTTGATCAAGCTCCGCAACTGGATTCACGCTAACCGCCAACGGATACACGAAGCTGCTTTTGCCGATTTTCGTAAAGCTTCTGCTGAGGTTGACGGAGTAGAGATTTTCCATGTACTGAGTGAAATCAAACTTGCGCTTTCGAACCTCGATCAGTGGGCAAGACCCGTTAAAGTAGATGCTCCGATAACCATGCTGGGTACCCGTTCCTGGATATATTATGAACCACGCGGAGTTTGTCTCATTATTTCCCCCTGGAATTATCCATTCAGCCTGGCAATAGGTCCGTTGGTTTCAGCGCTGGCTGCCGGTAATACGGTGATCATAAAACCTTCAGAACTCACACCACACATGTCTGCTCTTCTGGTTAAAATGGCAGAAGAGGTTTTTGAAAAAGATGTTGTCACCGTGTGTGAGGGTGATGCTTCGATTGCACAACAACTCCTTAGCTTTCCGTTCGATCACATCTTTTTTACGGGAAGTCCTGCGATTGGGAAAGTAGTGATGAAAGCTGCTGCAGAGCATCTCACTTCTGTTACCCTTGAGCTTGGAGGGAAATCACCGACTATCATTACCTCTTCAGCCAATCTTACGGAGGCAGCGAAGCGTACGGCTGTTGCGAAATTTGTTAACAATGGACAAACGTGCCTGGCCCCGGATTACATTCTGGTGGAAGAAAGTGTTCAATCGAAATTTGTTGCCGCATTAATTGATCAAACGAAAAAGTTGTTCACGGAAAAGAACGAACCATTTGAGGAATCCGGGAGCTATTGCCGGATCGTCAATGAACGACATTTTCTTCGCTTGAATGATATTCTCCAGGATGCGCTGCACCATGGTGCCAAGCTGGAGTTCAGTGGCAAGGTAGATCAGCCTACCCGGTTCTTTCATCCCATGATACTTTCTCATGTGCCTCTTAATTCCAGAATCATGCAGGAGGAAATTTTCGGACCAATCGTTCCGGTGATACCTTATAAAAACCTGGATGATGCCATAGCCCTGATAAATCAGAAACCGAAAGCGCTCGGGTTATACCTGTTCAGCAACCAGGCATCCGATAGACAAAAGGTATTGAAAGAAACCTCAGCCGGAGGCGTGTGCATCAACGACTGCGCCATTCACTTTCTCCACCACAATCTGCCTTTTGGTGGCGTGAACAACAGCGGAATTGGCAAATCACACGGTCACTTTGGGTTCGTTGCTTTTTCCAATGAAAAACCGGTGATGAAACAACGGCATGGGTTCACATCCATTCAAACCTTTTATCCCCCCTACACGAACTTCTCCCGGAAACTGATGGACTGGTTTCTGAAGTTCTTTTGATCCGGTTATCCGGACATTTCCTTCTGTTAAAAGGAGAAAAATACAGGCATCTGTTTACTAAATTTGAACCTTATTCGTTCTGATTAAAATTTTTAATCCTATGAAAAAAGCGCTGAAGTGGACAGCTATTATTCTCGGAGGTTTGCTCGTAGTTATTCTGGCTGCAGCTTTTATACTCCCCATTGTTTTCAAAGATGACATCAAAGCCGCCATTGACAAAGAGCTGGCGAAATCAGTAAATGCTGATGTAATATTTGATGTCGATAAGTTTGATCTTTCTCTCTTTAAGAATTTCCCGAACATCACAGCTGAGATGTACGATCTTGGTGTCGTTAACCGAGAACCATTCCCTGGTGAGGTTCTTTTTGCTACAGAAGAATTTCAGGTAGAAGTTAATCTGGTGGACATTTTATTTGGAGATCAGTTGCGCGTAAAAGGGATTTCCCTGGTAAGACCCATTATCAATATAAAAGTCCTTCCGGATGGACGAGCCAACTACGACATTGCCATTCCTTCAGAAGACACGGTAACCACTTCAGAAGAACCCAGCGATTTTTCATTTGGTATTGACCATTGGCAAATCGTAGATGCTGACGTCACTTATGACGATCAGTCCATGCCTTTCGTGCTGTCACTGAAAGGACTCAACCACTCCGGCAGCGGGGACTTCACACAGGATGTATTTGATCTGAAAACCAAAAGCACTGTTGATAGTCTTACCATGGCCTATGACGGTGCGGAATACCTTACTGATAAACACATAGACATTGATGCTACCATATCGATCAGTGAAGAGTATAGTAAATACACCTTCAAAGAGAACAGTGCGAAGATCAACGACTTTGCCATGAGCTTTGATGGCTGGTTCAAGATGAATGAAAAAGATTATGGCATGGACATTAATTTCAAGAGTCCTGATAATTCATTCAAGAGTTTATTGTCGCTTATTCCCGGAATGTATTCTGAAAGCTTCAACAACATTGAAACTTCCGGAGACCTGGCTTTCAGTGGCTTTGCAAAAGGAACGTACAGTGAAACACAGATGCCGGCATTCAACCTGAATCTGTTGGTGAAAGATGCCATGTTCAAGTATCCGGATCTGCCAACGGCTGTAAATAACATTAATGTTGATTTGTTGATTGACAACAAGGATGGTATCATTGACAACACCGTCATCGATCTGAAAAAACTTCATCTTGATTTCGGTTCAAATCCGGTTGATGCAAAAGCGCTGATCACCAAAATGTATCCTACCAATGTAGATGCAGCGGTTAATGCAAAACTGAATCTGGCTGAACTGGGCCAAATGTTCCCCATGGAAGGCCTTGAAATGAAGGGGAACTATGCCATTGACCTGAAGGCCAAAGGTATTTACGATAGCTTAAAGAAAACTATTCCTTCGGTGGATGCCAGTATGTCGTTGGCGAATGGGTATGTAAAATCAGCCGACTTCCCGATCCCGATGCAGGACCTGAAATTTCAATCCACAGTGAAGAATAGCTCCGGCAAAATGGCTGAGACCTACATCACTGTGAAAGATTTTTCCATGCTGATGGATGGAGAAAAATTCAATGCAGACCTGCTGCTGCAGAATCTGGATGATTACACCTGGGATCTGAATGCAAACGGTGGGGTTGATCTCGAAAAGATCACCAAAGTGTTTCCACTTGAAGGCATGACACTGGCCGGCAAAGTGAAAGCAGACCTCCACACCAAAGGAAAATATTCCGATCTGCAGGCAGAAAAATATGATCGCTTGCCTACCACCGGAACAGCATCTTTAAAGGGATTTAAATACACAGCCTCAGATCTTCCCTATGCCGTTACGCTGTCACAAGCGGGAATGGTATTTGATCCAAAGAAAATCGAACTGCAGAATGTGAATGGAACAATCGGTAAAAGTGATTTCAATGTGACGGGTTCTGTATTCAACTACATAGGTTATGTGTTCGGAACACAAACCATTAAAGGAACCATGAACTTTAATTCAAACCTTCTTGACTTGAACGAATTCATGACTGAGACCGAAGAAGAAACCACATCATCCGATACAGCTTCGTTAAGTGTAATTCCGGTTCCCAAGAACATCGACTTCACGTTAAATTCAAATGTCAAAACGGTGAAGTTTATGAACTTCAACCTGACCAATGCTGCCGGTAATGTGATTGTAAAAGATGGTGTTGCCAACCTCAGTGGTTTAAGGTTCAACATGCTGGGTGGGTCGTTTGTTGTAAATGGTGCTTACAACACCAAAGACCTGGCTCATCCGAAATATGACATGGCATTAAAGATTGAAAATGTTTCGATGAAAGAAGCTTCCAATGCATCATCGCTGGTTTCTACTTATGCCCCTATTGCCGGCCTTGTTAATGGTAACTTCTCTACCGACTTCAACGTCAGTGGCGAGTTGCTTCAAAACATGATGCCTAATCTGGGAACAGTGAACGGTGGAGGACTTATCAAGATAGCGCAAGCCGCGCTAAAAGATTCAAAACTGGTTTCGGGGATAACTTCCTTAACCAAACTTGAAAACACCAGTGAAGTTACCATGAAGGATGTGGCCATGAAAACTGCTCTTAAGAATGGTAAGTTGACCGTTGAACCATTCGATGTGAAATTCGGAAGTTATAAAACGGCTGTTTCCGGAAGCACAAGCCTGGATGGTACGATTGATTATACCCTGAAGATGGATGTACCTGCAGGCAAGCTTGGCAATGAATTTAATAGTCTTATCTCCAAATATTCTACTACGAAGTCTGACCCGAACAAACCTATTCCGGTTACGATAGGATTGGGCGGAAAATACAACAGCCCTTCACCAAAACTCATTATGGATGAACAGGCGCAGCAGGCAAAAGAAGCAGCCACTAATGCAGCTAAAGAAGAAGGCACTAAAGCAATTGAGAAAGCGGTAAAGGGTACCGATGCTGAAAAATATGTGAAGGACATTTTAGGGACTTCCAAAACGGACACTACGAAATCAAAATCAGATACTACCAAAACCAAAACTTCAGATCCGGTTAAGTCAGCTGAAGACGCACTGAAAGGTTTCCTGAAAAAAAAGAAGAAGAATTAAAAAAACTTCGCCTGACTAAAATTTCTTACGTGAGTCGTCTGGTTAACTCCGGGCGACTCTTTTTTTAGTAACCGTTTCCCATGGACCTTTTACCTTCTACTTCTACTGAATAACCTTCCGGATTGACCCTTCACATTTGCGATACCTATATAGGCCCTGAAAACCTGGATTCAAGCTTACATTACATCAGAGCTTATGAAGAAGTGTTCACTTGGGTTTGTCGCAGTCTGGCTTATTTTCGGAAATCTTTTGTTCGCCCAGCAATACACCACCAACAGTTGGGGAGATTCCTGTGGTCCCAATGAGAGTTGTTTTACTACTGAAATTCTTAAGGCAGAAAGGATCAGTGAAACCTGTACATCGTATGAATTTAAAATCAGCTACGAAGACAAATGTCGTCATGGCTTATCGCATTATACGGTAGCGATCCCATGTGGCCAGATTAAAAATCTCAGCAATTCACAAAATTGGAAACAGGTATTGGGTAAGGATCCACGCAGTGGTCTTACCGGATTTAAAATTGATGACATTCCGGATTTTGGTAAAACCTGGTTAAAAAGTTTTACAGTCAGATTTATACTGTGTACCGATGATGAGGATTGCCAGGATATTCTGAAATGCTGGGAGCCGATCGTAGCGTACAAAGCATCCACCAATGTTTTTTATGACACGCTGCAAACTTCTTGCCCTGCACTGGAGGCAACAATTCAAAAAACAGATGCAACCTGCTTTGGAGCTTCTGATGGTTCGGTAAGTGTTACCGTCACAGAAGGCGAGGAACCTTTTACCTATCAATGGTCTACAGGTGCTACTACTTCATCTATATCAAACGTTCCTGCTGGAAACTATTCCGTAACGGTGTCTGATGCAACGGGTGAAACGGTTGATTTATCAGCTGTGGTTAACCAACCCGGTGCCATTGCTGTATCAGGCGAAGTGGTTAATCCGTCTTGTTCAGGAAACTCCGATGGGAAAATAACATTGGCTGTTTCCGGAGGAAGCGAAGGTTATTCATACGTGTGGAGCACCGGAGCAACAAGTAAAGACCTCACCGGATTAATTGCGGGCACTTACTCCGTTACGGTTAAAGACAGTACCGGGTGCTCCACACAAAAAGCATTCACCTTGACAAATGGAAATCAGATTCTGGTAAGTGCTACATCCGTATTACCAACATGCAGTCAATCTAATGGAAGTATCAACATCACGATTACAGGTGGAACTGCACCTTACACGTATACCTGGTCTAACGGTGCCACAACAGAAGATATAACCAACGCTCCTGCCGGATCATATAAGGTGACAGTGAAAGATGGCTTGGGATGTACAACAGAGTTCAGTTACATCCTCCGTGAGAATAATACGCTTCGGTTGAATGCTGTAGTCGCTCAGGCAAACTGTCTTAACGAACCAACGGGATCAATTGATCTGATTGTTACCGGGGGAACAGCACCGTATACCTATATATGG
The DNA here is from genome assembly GCA_036503775.1 of Ohtaekwangia sp. Classification (GTDB taxonomy): domain Bacteria; phylum Bacteroidota; class Bacteroidia; order Cytophagales; family Cyclobacteriaceae; genus Ohtaekwangia. The sequence continues at coordinate 52,113 of DASXWH010000170.1, read as the reverse complement.
TCAAACGGAGCAACAACAGAAGACTTAAGCGGACTTGTCTCCGGACTTTACAAGGTAACTGTTACAGATCAAAACGGATGCAGTGCGACTCTCCAGATGAATGTCTCTAAAAAGTCATTGGTGGCAGGTCAACAGATTGTTCAACCGCTTTGTAATGGAGATAAGACCGGGTCCATTACGCTGAATCCTTCAGGGGGTACAGCTCCTTACACAATTAACTGGTCAACAGGAAGTACCTCCAATTCAATTACAGACCTAGCGTCTGGCGTATACACGGTGACTATCACCGATGCTGCAGGATGTACCAATCAGTTTACCTACGTTATCCAAAATCCAGCCGCTATTATTGCGAATGCCAGCGTGTCTAACAATCAGTGTAACACTGAAGGAAATTACGCCATTGATCTTACCGTGACGGGAGGAAAATCGCCTTACACTTACGTTTGGTCAAACGGAGAAATTACCCAAGACATTGACTCTTTGAATTCCGGAACCTACACCGTGATTATCAAAGACTCAAATGGATGTACAATTGCAAAGAGTGTAACCGTAAGCGGGCAGTCAGCCGGATGGTCTTGTTTAATCACGCCTCCGGATTCTATTCCGGCCTGCACCTCAACCGGGAATCTATTGAATACCGGTGTAGTGGGAACAACTTATCAATGGTCCGTACAGAGTTCGGATAATCTGTGGACAATCACGAACGGAGCATCAACAAGCTCAATCGCATACACAGCAGGATCTGAAAACAGCTCTGCGACTTTTACCTTAACCATTACAAAAGATGGCTGCAGTCAGACCTGCTCATATACCGTGGCTACATGTATCACGGATTCAACAGGTGGAGAAAACCCTGATCCGGGAAATCCAGGGAATGGAAGCTGTGAAGATTGTTTTGATTCGTCAATAGAAGTAGTCAATACAGATGGTTCCTGCAAAACCTATGAAGTGATTGTAAGCACTGATGGAACCTGCAGACATGATCTATCGCATTGGACGATTGCCATCCCCTGTGGCACAGTTTCAAATTCATGGAACTCTGAAGGATGGAAGCTTGAATTTGGCAAAGATCCTACCACTGGATTGTATGGATTAAAAGTAGATGACATCAATGACTTTGGCGGTGAACCCGGAACATTCAAAGTGAGGTTTACTCTTTGCGCTGAAGATGAATGCAAAGACAAACTTTCAAACTGGAAGCCTGTTGTTGCCTATAAAGCCGGTCAGTGTGTAGCCGATGATACGCTGAGTTTAGACGATGATGACGATTTTGAAGTATGTGGATATCCGAACCCTTTTCATGGGGACATACGGTTTGAATGGAAATGTAAAAATGATGACTATGTTCAGATTGATATCATCGACAAATGTGGACGCGAAATGAAAAAGGTATATAAAGGTCACGTCAGAAAAGGAGAGACATACCGGGTTGATTGTGATGGATCAGAATGGAAAGACGATATGTACTTCTACCGGTTCTCTTCTTCCAAACGAACCACTTATGGGAAATTGCTTAAAACCAGATAGCCCCACTATCTATAAGCAAGAAGGCCAGCATTTGCTGGCCTTCTCTTTTTATGAAAGTTGAATCTCTTCTCCTTCCTTATTCAAAAACTTAAACTCTGTAATGGCCATGGATGTGTCGCTCACCATGTTAATCCACCGCTTGTATTTAAAATACCATTTCATGCGTTGGGAAATAAAACCATTAGTGAAGTATGCGTACAGATACGGATGCAATGCCAGCACAAGCTTCTTTTCGTTTTGCTTGAGGAGCAAATGATCGATGTGCTTTTCGATGATATCTGAAACTAAAATTGACGCTGTAATCTTTCCAGTTCCGTTACAAGTCGGGCAAACCTCCTTGGTCGTGATATTCATCTGGGGGCGAACACGCTCCCGCGTGATTTGCATCAATCCGAATTTTGAAAGAGGAAGAACAGTTGATTTTGCCTTGTCCTGATCCATCTCCTCACGAACCGTCTTGTAAATGAGCTTTTTGTTATCCTGGCTCCTCATATCAATGAAGTCCACCACGATAATACCACCCATATCGCGAAGGCGCAGTTGCCTTGCAATTTCACGGGCAGCTTCAAGGTTTACGGAAAGTGCAGTTGTCTCCTGATTCTCTTCCCGGTTGGATTTGTTACCACTGTTTACATCGATAACATGTAACGCTTCGGTGTGTTCGATGATAAGATAGCCACCGCCTTTAAGGCTCACCGTCTGTCCAAAGGCAGATTTTATCTGCTTTTCAATTCCGTAATGTTCAAAGATCTTGGCCTTGCCGGAATACAGTTTAACAATCTTCTCTTTATCGGGAGCAATGGTGCGGACGTAATTCTTAACGTCCTCAAAAATCTTCTTGTCATCAACATGAACATTGTCAAAAGATTCATTGAGCATGTCTCTCAGCAGAGATGAAGTTTTGCTCAACTCACCAATGACTTTGTCGCGGGGATTGGCTGTTACCATTCTGGTCATGCCCTCCTCCCACGTCTTAACCATAGAACGAAGGTCGCGATCCAGTTCTGCTACCTCTTTTCCTTCTGCTACAGTGCGGATGATTACGCCAAAATTTTCTGGCTTGATAGATTGGATCAGGCGAAGAAGCCGTTTACGTTCTTCGCTACTGGTAATTTTTTTTGATACGCTTACCGCATTGGAAAATGGCACCAATACCAGGTATCGTCCGGCTAATGATAACTCACAGGATAGTCGTGGCCCTTTTGTTGAAATTGGCTCTTTTACAATCTGAACCGGAATAAGTTGTCCTTTGGACAACTGCTGGGTAATTTTCCCATGCTTGTCAATATCCTGTTCCGTTTTGAATTTGTCGAGCTTTCCACCATTGATCTTTTTTGTTCGAACGAGCTTAGTAAACTTTTGGAGTGAGCTAAACTGCGGTCCCAGATCGAGGTAATGTAAAAAAGCATCTTTGTCGTAACCAACATCTATGAAGGCTGCATTCAGCCCCTGAACTACTTTTTTAACAGTGCCCAGGTAAATGTCTCCTACTGCAAACTTGCTTCCTTCTTCCTCATTGTGGAATTCAACAAGCGTCTTGTCTTTAAGAAGGGCTATACGACATCCATCCTGAGTTGCACTAATAATTAGTTCGTTACTCAAAGGATAAATATTAAAATGTAAAAAATGATGTGTATAGTTGAAGCGTGCTCACCTTCATTCCGAGAAATGAGCACAATAGCCGGTGGCCCGGTTATTTCTTCTTATGTCTGTTTTTTCTAAGACGCTTCTTACGCTTGTGCGTTGCCATCTTATGCTTCTTTCTTTTCTTTCCGCTTGGCATAGTAATGCTTTTTGTTCCCGTACGAGCCGGGATTGTTAAACAATTATTTTAAATCCTTTAGATAAGAATCCACAGCAGCTTGTACTGACGGATCATTATCCAGTTGTTTCACTTTTTCGAACTGTTCTCTTGCATCCTTCTTTTTTCCCAGATTCATAAATGCAATACCTAACAGTAACTGGCCTTGTGTATGCTGAGGATTGATTTTTATCAATTCCTGAAGGCGGTCAACCGCTTTTTCATCTTGTCCGGACTGAACCGACAACATTCCCATATTAAAGAGAGCGAGTTCATTCTTCGGATCCTCAGCGAGCACTTCCCGTAACAAGGTTATTCCTTGCATTGGGCTGGATGAGGTGAGATAGGTCATAGCCAGTTTTGTCTTTACATCAAGATTTCCCGGATTTTCATCCAGTACTTTTGTGTAGTATGACTGTGCTTTAGCAGCAAGTTGATTTTGCTTACCCTGATCTACCGCAAAAGTATATGCTTCGTAGTAAAGATCTCCGGCCTTAATCCAGCTTTCAGTTGTGTTAAAGAACTTCGATGCCTCTTCAGAAAACCATGCTGCGCTGTCAAATTTGCCAGCAACCTTATACAGGTTTGCTAAAGAGTCGGCAAAGATAGCATTTTTTTCTTTCCCCGAATTGGTCAGGTACAAAGCCCGAACCTGGGCTATTGCCTCTTCCACTTCTTTGGGCGCATTGATATGAGCTGTAATCTGGTTTGAAACAGAATCTGCCGGTGTGGACTTCGCTAAAGAATTGTCGTTTTCTACGACTACTTTAGGCAACATAAAAAGCCCTGAAATAAGGGCAATACAGACAACCAAAAGTATAATTCTTGTTTTTAACATCTCAGGTAAGAATGCTTTCGCACCAGAAGGCGCGAAAACAGTTAATCAACATCCTCTTCCTTAAGGTTTTCGGGGCGGTCTGCCAGTAATTTGACCTTTTCGCTGCTTTTGATCTTGCTTACAAAGATTTTAGCTGGTTTGAAGGCAGGAACGTAATGTTCATCTATTACCAAAGCGGTATTGCGTGAGATATTCCGGGCAATTTTCTTCTTGCGCTTCTTGTTAATAAAGCTGCCAAATCCCCGGATGTAAATGTTATTTCCACTGGCCATGGAATTCTTAATTACACTGAAAAAGGCTTCTACTGACGCTGTCACATCGGCTTTGTCTACCCCGGTCTTGTCAGCAATTTCGTTGATGATATCTGCTTTGGTCACAGTATTATATTTTTGAGTCGATTTTTTTTGGGTTGGCAAATTTATAAGCCGCCCGTAGATTTAAAAATGAATATTGAAAAAATCTGATAATCAGGAGGATGGACAAACGATATTTCTCTGATAAAGTCGTTGAATGGTATCGGCTTAACAAACGTGATCTTCCCTGGCGAAACACGAAAGACCCTTATAAGATATGGTTATCGGAGATCATTTTGCAACAAACCCGGGTTGTTCAGGGACTTCCATACTACATAAAATTTGTTGAAAAATTCCCTACGGTTAAAGATCTCGCCAATGCGAGTGAACAGGAAGTACTGCGTTTATGGCAAGGATTAGGTTATTACACCCGTGGCCGAAACCTTCATAAGTGTGCTAAAATAGTAGTAACTCAATTCAAGGGAGTCTTTCCTACTCAATTTGATACGCTTCTGTCTCTTCCCGGCATTGGCCATTACACCGCTGCAGCAATAGCATCTTTTTCATCAAAGCAGCCTGTAGCCGTTGTTGACGGAAACGTATTGCGTGTTTTAGCCAGGGTATTTGGAATAGAAAAGGAAATTAATGGTCCTGAAGGAAAAGCACTTTTCACTACGCTGGCAAATGAGCTGATCAGTCAGAAAATTCCCGATGAACACAATCAGGCTATAATGGAGTTTGGCGCTCTTAACTGCACGCCCAAAAATCCGGATTGTCAATCTTGTGTTCTGGTATCGGGTTGTGTAGCCGCAAAGAATGATCTACAAAAGCAGCTTCCTGTAAAAATAAAAGGAAAGACAGCTCGAAACCGATATTTCAATTATGTGGTTTTCAAAAAAGGCAAATCCCTGCTCATGAAAAAAAGAGAAGGTAAAGATATCTGGCAGGGGCTATTTGATTTTTATCTGATTGAAACCAAGCGGTCTGCTAAATCAGACAAACTTCTGCATGATCAGACCATGTTAAAAGGCATAAAATCTCAGCATATTATTTTTAGTTCCAAGAAGTATAAACACGTCCTTTCCCATCAGATCATTCAAGCCTCTTTCATTGTTGTGAACGACAACAGAAAGACTATTCCTTCAACAAAGGGATTTAAGTACTACAGTTTAAAGCAGATTGACCAGCTTCCAAAACCGGTTTTGATAACTCGTTTCCTCAAAGATCACGACCTTTTATAGTTGACTCAAGATTGGTACTTTTGTTTCATATTCCTTTCCGGAATTCTGATCGAAAAAATAAAAATCAATTATATGTCAGGCGTAAACAAAGTAATACTCATCGGCCGTTTAGGCAAAGATCCCGAAGTCAGAAACCTTGATAACGGAGCAGTTGTAGCAAATTTTAGTATTGCTACTTCCGAAAGCTATAAAGATCGCACCACCGGAGAAAAGAAAGAAGTAACGGAATGGCACAACATTGTTGTATGGAGAGCACTTGCAGAAATTACACAAAAGTATTTGCACAAGGGTGACATGGTTTATATCGAAGGTAAGCTGCGTACGCGCTCATGGGAAAAAGATGGCGTGACGCGATACACTACGGAAATTGTTGCGGACAATATGAATATGTTGTCGCCACGATCAACCGTTGGTGGTTCACCCTATGCCAATGCTGAAAGTGGTAATGTCACAGAAGGTATAAAGGCCACAGCTTCTGCTGACCACAGCACCGATGATTTGCCTTTTTAAATATAAAAGCTAATCAGCTTGGACGAACCTCCCAGTCATAGCTTACAAATTTTACAGTCGGGCCCGGAGCTTTACGCGCTGGGCTTTGCTTTTTTTATATTGATTCTCATCAGTCTGGCTCTTGCCGTTGTTGAGGTTATCCTTTTAAAGTCAAAAGATGCTGCTGGTGATAAAGATGGTAATACGCTTTCGTGGAATTTAAAACAGGTGCATGATCAACTTCGATTATACCTGATGACATGGAAGGTGCTAGATATGCTGACCAACCTCAGTATGTTGCTTTCGGTAATAGTTCTTTTTTATTCACTAACCTCATCTGTATCACTTATAACAGCCATACTATGCGGATTTCTTTTGATTCTGACAATCGAAGTTGCAGGTAAGTTTTTTTCAAAAGGAATAGGAGTAAAAAGCCTGGAGCAAAGTGTAAAAATGGGTTCCCGCATTATGAAATCTGCGGTGATGCTGTGTAAACCGGTAACTTCTCCGCTGTTAAAAACAGACTCGATATTAAATCGCAGGATCAACAAACCAGATCAGCTACGGGAAGAAATCAGCAGTGCCCTCGAACGAACTATTAAGGATGATGAATCAGATCAAAAAGAAATTTTAAAAGGTATTGTTGCATTTAGTGCGCTTCAGGTCAAGGAGGTAATGCATGGCCGGGCCGATATTGCAGCATTAAATATTGGGTTGAACTTTCATGAGTTACTTCAAAAGATCAACACTTTTGGATTCTCCCGGGTGCCGGTTTTTAAAAACCTGACTGATCAACTGGAGGGGGTCTTGTACAGCAAAGATCTGCTACCTTTCCTTGATCGCGATGCAACCTTCGAATGGCAAAAACTTTTACGCCCGGGTTTCTTTGTCAGTGAGAACAAAAGGCTGGATTCGTTATTGAAAGAATTTCAGGAAAAACGTATTCACATTGCGCTCGTTCTGGATGATCAGAAACGGGTTAGCGGAATAATTACACTGGAGGATGTTATTGAAGAAATAATAGGAGATATTAATGACGAGTTTGATGAAGTCAAGCCCTAGAATTCAAATGAACCAATTGAAAATCATTTCATTTTTTCTACTCGTTCTCGGTTTTACGTCCTGTACCCGTGACTATTTGCCAAAACCATTGGGTTACAACAGACTGGTTTTACCAGAACCGGTTTATACCTCGTTGCCTGATTCTCTTCCCTATAGTTTTGAGTACTCTGCACATGCAAAGCTTTTGCCGGATACTTCCAATATCAGGGAGAGGTTCTGGATTGAGATCTATTATCCCAACCTGAAATCCAACATTCATATCACCTACAAGAATCTGAAGAATGATAAGCAGCTATTAAAGGAGTTTTTAGACGATTCCTACACACTTACAGCAAAACATCAGATTAAGGCCTACGCCATAAATGAAATAATTACCCGGACACCGGATGGAAAAACTGCGGTAATAGCAGAATTGGAAGGTGAAGTGCCCAGTCAGTTTCAATTTACTATAACCGACTCCACCAAAAATTTTATGCGGGGTGCCCTGTATTTTAACACCCAGGTTTCAAATGATTCTCTGGCACCGGCTATTGAATACATGAAGAAAGATATAATGCATTTAATCAATACCCTCCAATGGGAGAAATAATGCATACGCTTCAACTGCAACCGGCATAGCAGTTCCGCTCACAAATGCATGCGCATCGCGCAAAAAATAAATTCAGGAATTTTTGCTCTTACGAACTTCTTTTTTCCTGCAACCCTTTTGAATAGCTTAAAATATTAAGCACGGTTGCAGACGATGGTTGCAGCTGAGCTGAATCCATTTCATTTTTTAAGGCGATCAATTGATTGTAGAGCGCCTGAAGTTCGTTGTCGCAGAGAAGTGCCTTATCAATCTCCCTGCTCTCCTCCTCCGTAGTCTCGTGGTATAAATACCTGATCAAGTCCGTTTGTGTAAAGGTTTTTATCATAGGCTCTGTGTTTGATCATCTTCTTGCGCAGGTTTATTAATGCATACCGCATTCTGCCCAGCGCAGTGTTGATGCTCACTCCGGTTCGCTCTGCAATCTCCTGAAAACTCATTTGTAGGTAATGGCGCATTATCAACACTTGCTTTTGTTCAACTGGAAGTTCTTTTATAAAATCCCGCAGTTTTGTTCGTGTGTCGCGTAAGACCTGTTTCGATTCCATAGATTCTTCTGCGAACTCTATGGAATTGAATACCCGGCTTCCATCCTCCAAAATTATCTCAGGATAACGCTTATTCCGCCTGAAATGGTCGATCGCCAGGTTATGAGCAATACGACTAATCCAAGGTTGGAATTTCCCCTCTTCATTGTACCGTCCGCCACGGATGGTATTTATAGCCTTTACGAAAGTTTCCTGTAGTAAATCTTCAGCGGTATATCTGTCTTTTACAATCAGATAGATAGCCGTGTAGAGTTTCGATTTGTGTCTGTGCAGGAGCATTTCGAAAGCTTCTTCGTTACCGTTTTGATACAGTGACACAAGTTGGCTGTCACTTAATCTGTTATCAATCATTCCGTCTTACATTTAGGTAACGTAGAGTCTGCTTTCGATATTGTAGGGTTTAGTTGAACAATCAGGAGTGAAAAGATAGAAATATTCCGTTTGAACGCAAAAAATTTTTAAAAAATTCTTGCCTGTCACCAATTTTCTTTAGCTATTTGCTCGCATATTTTGCGTCACGTTATAGTATGGCAGTCAGTAAGAAAAAAGTAATTAAAAGCCTGGAAAATCTCTCCGAGGATTTAAAAGATCTGATTAAAGATCAATATCCAAATGGATATGAGGGCAGCATCACACGCATTACGAATGCGAAAAAAGAACCCATTTTTGTTTTTTCTCTGGAAACCGATGATGCCACATATCTTGTCAAAGTTCCAGTAACAAAAAATAGTGATGGAGAGTACGATGTTGAGTCCAAACCTGAAAATGAATTCGATAATTCAGAAGAAGGTGGCGGAGATGGATTTGGTGAAGATGGCATGAGCAGTGATAATGAAAGCGAAAGTGACTATGATGATGACGGGGGTGGTGGCAAAAGCAATCGCGAAGCGAGCTATGATCCCGACTTTGACGGATAAAAGAAAGAAATTTGCCAAATAATGAACACCATCCCCACGGATGGTGTTTTTGTTTCGATCAGCAGGAATGCTTCTTAGTTTAGAATGGAAACTTCAGAAAAGATACCCGTGAGCCAAAAATTAATACCAGATTCATATTTAGATGAGCTCGATCCAAAAGAATACATCATCATTAAACGAGCACGGGTAAACAATCTGAAAAACCTGAGTGTAGCAATTCCCAGAAATAAGATGGTTGTTATCACTGGTCTTTCCGGATCAGGAAAATCGTCACTGGCTTTTGATACACTCTTTGCCGAAGGTCAGCGAATGTATGTGGAAAGCCTCAGTTCATATGCCCGGCAGTTTCTGGGCCGAATGGAGAAGCCTGAGGTTGATTATATAAGAGGTGTTTCTCCTGCCATTGCAATTGAACAAAAGGTAAATACCCGGAACCCGCGTTCAACCGTAGGAACTACAACCGAGATCTACGATTATCTCAAATTACTTTTTGCCCGAATCGGAAAAACCTATTCGCCTATAAGTGGCAAAGAAGTAAAACGAGATACGGTTACGTCTGTTGTTGACGCGATACATAAGCTTTCGGAAGGAACCCGGGTAATGGTTGCTTGCCCTCTTCGCATAAAAAAAGGCAGAAAACTAAATGATGAGCTGAATCTTCTCCTTAGTAAAGGGTTTGCCCGGATACTGGTGGACGGAGAAATGAAATTCATTGAAGAGATCCTTAATCCGGCTGATATCTCTGGCAAAAAGAAGAAAGCCCAAAAAACAGAAGGTACAATTGAAATTCTCATTGACAGAACAAGTGTGAACCCCAATGATGAAGATACTATTTTCAGATTATCCGATTCTATTCAAACCGCTTTCTTTGAAGGCGAGGGAGACTGTATTGTATATGCAGAAGGCCATACTAAGATGCACTTCTCTGACCGGTTTGAACTTGACGGAATGGTGTTCACTGAACCGTCTGTTAATTTTTTCAGCTTCAATAATCCCTATGGAGCATGCCAGACATGCGAAGGCTTTGGAAAAATTCTGGGTATTGATGAGGATCTGGTTATCCCCGATAAGTCTCTGTCAGTATATGAAGGTGCCATTGCTCCCTGGCGAAGCGAGGCTATGAGTGAATGGCAGAAACCGTTGCTCAAAAATGGAATCAAGTTTGATTTCCCGATTCATCGGCCTTATAACGAATTAACGAGAGAACAACAGGACCTGTTATGGACCGGGAACAGTCACTTCGATGGCATTAATGATTTCTTCAAATACCTCGAATCCAAGACGCATAAAATTCAATATCGGGTAATGCTTTCGCGCTACCGTGGGAGAACCAATTGTCCGGATTGCCGAGGCACCAGGTTGCGTAAAGATGCCCAGTATGTGAAAATTCAAAATACCTCCATCACGGATATCGTTCTAATGCCTATAGAGGATTGCCTGTCATTCTTCAACGTGTTAAAATTGCCGGCTTATGATATACATGTTTCCGAAAGAATTTTAACCGAGATACGATCACGTCTGGATTATATGACACAGGTTGGCCTGGGTTATCTAACCCTCAACCGAATCACCTCTACTTTGTCCGGAGGAGAATATCAACGAATAAAGCTTGCTACATCACTCGGAAGCGCCCTCGTTGGGTCAATGTATATTCTGGATGAGCCTAGTATTGGCTTACACCCCAAGGATACAGATCGGATGGTAACGGTTTTGAAATCACTACGCGACCTTGGAAACACGGTTATCGTAGTGGAGCATGAAGAAGAAATTATGAGAGCTGCCGATCAGATCATCGATATCGGACCTGATGCCGGAAGCCATGGGGGGGAACTTGTTTTTCAGGGATCACTTAAGGACATCAACGGAAAATCAAAATCGCATACAACTGACTACCTCAGCGGGCAAGAAGAAATAGCCTTGCCAAAAAGCCGAAGAAAATGGAAAGACTCCATTACCGTTTTTGGTGCGCGTGAAAACAATCTGAAAAACCTGACTGTTAAATTCCCCCTGGGAACATTAACTGTGGTTACCGGTGTAAGTGGCTCGGGAAAATCGACCCTCATAAAAAAGATCTTATATCCGGCTGTCGGAAGAATGAATGGTTCTGTTGCCGAGTCACCGGGAAGGTATGATAAGATTGAAGGTGATTATGCCAAGATCACACAGGTAGAATTTGTGGATCAGAATCCAATCGGAAAATCCTCCCGTTCTAATCCGATCAGTTATGTGAAGGCCTATGATGCTATCCGTAATCTCTATGCTGATCAACCTTTATCAAAACAGCGCGGGTATAAACCTTCTCACTTTTCATTCAATGTAGAGGGTGGCCGTTGTGAAACCTGTGAGGGGGAGGGCGAGATTCGGGTCGAAATGCAATTCATGGCCGACATATTTCTGAAATGTGAGAGCTGCCACGGAAAAAGATTCAAACAGGAAGTTCTGGATATAGAGTACAATGGAAAAAATATTGCAGACATCCTCGATATGACTGTTGAGCATGCGCTTGATTTTTTTCGGGACAAAAAAGCGGTGTACGATAAAATTCTTCCTTTACATGATGTTGGATTAGGATATGTAAAACTCGGACAGTCATCCAATTCGTTGAGTGGTGGTGAGGCTCAACGCGTAAAGCTGGCTTCATTCCTTGGTAAAAACTCACCTGAAGGGAACCTCCTTTTCATTTTTGACGAGCCCACAACCGGCCTTCACTTTCATGATATCTCCAAACTTTTAAAAGCCATTAATGCCCTTGTTGATCAGGGTCATAGTGTCATTGTGATTGAGCACAACCTGGAGGTGATTAAATGTGCGGACTGGATCATAGACCTCGGTCCTGAAGGAGGGGAGAAAAAAGGGGGAACACTGATGTTTGAAGGAACACCGGAGGAAATGGTTAAAAAGGGGAAGGGGTATACGGCTGAGTTTCTGAAAAAAAAACTGAGCTAATAGATTAAGCCATTCCAAAAAGGCCGGTATACATACCAACCAGAATAGCTACAACAATTCCGACAACTAGTAAAATCCTGCGTTTCATTAACGTGTATTTGAGGGTCATGCTGTATAGACATCAAATTCACATACGAAGTTGTAATTGAATGAAAAATTTTTTCGCTGAATTCTTCTGAAATGACTAAAGGGAACAAAGGCTATCTGCTTTAAATAAAAAAGGGAACAGAAAATTCTGTTCCCTTTTGTAAATCCTCATAATTACCACTCCGCATATAATTTTCCGTTAGGCCTGTTGCGATCCAGGTGTCCAACGAAGTCATCGTCATAATAATCATCCACGTCAACCCGTGCTGCACGCTGCATATCCACATGATGTAAAATTACGGGCATGCCTGTACTGATTGTCCAGCCGCGACCCGAATACGAGATATAAACACTCCGGTCACAATCATAATAAACATCATAATCACGATAGTAAACGTAACGAACGGGTCTGTAATGATAGTGATATGTTACCCTTCTGTATACCGGAGCATGATGATGGTGATGAACATAAACATCCTGATGCGATCTATGATGATCATGGCGATCATGTCGATCGTTATGATGATAGTCACGTTGATAACCATTGGTATGACCGCGATCACGCCCGTTCGACCGACCTCGTCCCTGTGCCATCACTCCCATACTTACAATCAGAAAAGCCACCACAAACAGTCCACGTAAAAAAATTGTCGTTTTCATAATACAGACTTTAAATACTCAGAGTTTTAATCTCCTTGAACCTAAAATTGCAAATGAAGTGCCAATCAGCGGATCTGCTCTGTACGAATTGAATGTCAGTGAGTTACCCTAGTCTTTCTTGTTGTCTTTGGAAAGATCCCCAAACAAACTATTGAAAATTGAAAGGATCAGGCTGAACGCTAGTGCCCACCAGAATCCATCAACTTCAAATCCTGGAGTTATCAGAAAGTCAACCAGAAGAATAATACCTGCATTGATCACTAAAAGAAAAAGGCCAAGCGTGAGGATAGTAATAGGTATGGTTAAAACAACAAGGATCGGTTTTACAATCACATTTGCGATCGAAATGATTATCGCCACCAGTAGGGCATAACCATAATGTCTCACTTCAACACCGGGCAGTAAGTAAGCGGTAAGCAAAACGGCCAGTCCGGAGAGAAGAAACCGCACGATCCAATTCATAATGTGTATTTAATTTTGATTCAATTTCCACTTTTAAGTGACGAAGTCAAATTCTAAATTTCGCCCATGTATGCGATTGTGGATATTGAGACAACAGGAGGGTATGCCGCAAATCACCGCATAACTGAGATCGCTGTTTTCCTTCATGATGGTATTCAGATTACGGATACCTATCATACGCTGGTTAATCCAGGCAGGAATATCCCCCACTACATTACAGGTCTTACCGGTATTTCTACCGAAATGGTTCTTGACGCACCAACCTTTGAAGAGATTGCAGAAGATATTTTCAACCTGATTGATGGAAAGGTATTTGTTGCACACAATGCACATTTCGATTATTCATTTCTAAAACGTGAGTTCGAAATAGCAACCATTAACTGGCAGGCTAAAAAGCTCTGTACAGTTAGGCTAAGCCGGAAAATTATTCCCGGATTGCGATCCTATAATCTGGGAAGTCTTGCTGAGAGTCTCGGAATTGAAATCACAAACCGTCACCGGGCTGGTGGAGATGCCCATGCTACGGTTAAAATTTTTGATCAGTTGCTTCGCAGGGATTCTGACGGCCATATTTTAAAAGCACTAAAAAGAAACTCGGGCGAAACCATTCTTCCGCCCAATCTGGCCAAAGAAGAATTTGACCGACTGCCCGCTAAACCAGGGGTTTATTATTTTTTAAATGCCCGCGGTCAGGTGATCTATGTAGGCAAGGCGATTAACATAAAAAAGAGAATTGCCGGACATTTTACCGGTGATGCGCGCGAATGGAGCCGGTCTAAAATCCGAAATGAAATTCATCACATAACGTATGAGCTTACTGGTAACGAATTGATTGCCCTCATTCTTGAATCACAGGAGATCCGAAGACTTTGGCCCAAGTATAATCAGGCGCAAAAATTTAAAGTTGAGGAATGGGGTATTTATAATTACGAAGATCGCAATGGCTATCTTCGTTTCTCCGTGAACATGGTAACGAAAGGCTCTCGTCCTCTTATCCGTTTCAGCTCAAAAGGTGATACCTGGAATTTTTTGTGGGAAAAGGTGAGAACCTTTGATTTATGTCCCAAGTTGTGCGGCCTTCAGGTGGCCAAAGGTTTGTGCTTCAATTATCAGACAGGAGAGTGTCATGGCGCCTGTGAAGGTGTTGAGTCTGCTAAGAAGTATAACAAGCGTGCGCTGAAAGCCATTGAAGCATTCGGTCGGCCCGGAAACAGTGTTGCTATTATCGGAAGAGGAAGAAGCGCGGATGAGCAATCCCTTGTACTGGTTGACAAGGGATGTTTTTGCGGGTTTGGATTTTTCACAAAGGATGTAGCCATTACAAATTTTGAATCAGCTCGTACATTTATTAAGACGGGCGCAGAAACCCCTACTGTACAAAATCTGATCAATTCATACCTTACCAATCCACGAGGAGCAGAGCTTGTGGTGTTTTAAAATTCTACCCATGCAAAAGATCTTCACCTTCATCTTTCTGACAATTGTCTCAGCAGGCTTTGCACAACAATACAAAGCCGAGGTTGCTTTTACTATCCCTGAAAAAGACCTCATCCCGGAAGGAATAGCATATGATCCTGTTGAAAAAGCTTTCTATGTAAGCAGTATTTACAAACGAAAAATTGTAAAACTATCATCAAAAGGTGAAATCAGTGATTTCGTTCCGTTTCGTCAGGATGAAATTCAGGAAGTGCTGGGTATGAAAGTAGACAGCAAAGGCTTGCTCTGGGCTTGTAATAATGCTTATGAAGAAGATAGTCTGCGGATATCAAACATTCATGTTTACAATACCAAAACCAAATCGCTTATAAAACGCTATCAGCTTAGTGATGGTAAACGACATCTTTTTAATGATCTTCAGATCATGTCGTCAGGTGATGTATACATAACCGATACGGAAATCAGTATGATTTGGGTGGTCCGAAAGGACAAAAACATTCTGGAGGAATTTACAAAGCCCGGAAGTGTAAGTTCACCCAATGGCATCACGGCAACACCCGATGAAAAACATCTTATCATAAGTACAGACAATGGTCTTACCATGATGAATATTGAAACCAAAGCACTGAAGCCACTCCGCAGTAGCCGTTATCATCTGAGTGGCTACGATGGGTTATATCTCTATAAATCCAGCCTTATTGGCGTACAAAATATTTACTTTCCCGAATCCATTCATAAACTCGATCTGGCTCCCGCGAGTGAGGCCATTGAAAAAGTGGAATCCATACTGACAGAACATCCTCAGTTCGATATCCCCACAACCGGAGTTGTTGTCGAAAACTATTTTTACCTTATCGCCAATAGTCAATTATTGCAGATCATTGGCAACAAGGGTAAAATCAAAAATCCTGAAAAACTGAACGACACAATTATTCTGAAGATAAAGTTGGACTGATCTCTGTGACAATTGTCTGCAAGGATTAAGTTTGCATCACTCATTAACCGAATACACATGACTACCCGCGATTTCATCACATCAAACAAGGATCGTTTTATAACAGAGCTTTTTGACTGGCTTCGTATTCCATCAGTCAGTGCAGACAGCAAACACAAGGGTGATGTTCGCAAAGCTGCAGAATTTCTTAGGGGAAAACTTGCTGATGCCGGAGTAGATAAGGTGGAGATTTGTGAAACCAAGGGGCACCCTATTGTTTATGCAGAAAAAATAATAAATCCAACACTGCCTACGGTATTGGTCTACGGTCATTATGATGTTCAGCCTGCCGATCCATTAAATCTATGGGATTCTCCTCCGTTTGAACCGGTTATCAAAGATGATAAGATTTATGCAAGGGGGGCCTGTGATGACAAGGGGCAAGTCTATATGCACGTGAAGGCATTTGAAACGATGATGAAACTCAACCTCCTTCCATGCAATATCAAGTTCATGGTTGAAGGCGAAGAAGAGGTAGGTTCAGATAACCTTGGGACCTTTGTAAAAGAAAATAAAACTAAGCTGAAAGCGGATGTTATACTCATTTCCGATACCGCATTAATATCCTTAGAGCATCCTTCCATTACCGTGGGGTTACGTGGTTTAAGTTATATGGAAGTTGAAGTTACCGGGCCAAACCGCGATCTGCATTCAGGTGTATATGGTGGCGCTGTGGCTAATCCAATCAATATTTTAAGCACCATGATCGCTTCGCTTCACGATGAAAATGGAAGAATTACTATTCCGGGATTCTATGATAAAGTTGCAGAGCTTTCGGCCAAAGAACGCGAAGCATTGAATAAGGCGCCATTTGATCTGAACGAATACAAAAGGGAACTTGACATAGCTGAAATAAAAGGAGAAAAAGGCTACACAACTTTAGAGCGTACAGGAGTAAGGCCAACACTTGATGTTAACGGAATCTGGGGTGGCTATACAGGCGAGGGAGCAAAGACAGTACTTCCTTCCAGAGCCAGCGCGAAAATTTCCATGCGACTTGTCCCTAATCAAGTGAGTGCCGAGATAACTGAACTGTTCACGAAACACATTAAAGCAATAGCCCCTCCATACGTTAAAGTAAAAGTAACAGCCCACCATGGAGGTGAGCCTGCTGTTACGCCAACAGATTCAGCGGCCTATAAAGCAGCCAGCAAAGCGTTCGAAGAAGTTTTCGGAAAGACACCAATACCCTCACGGGATGGTGGAAGTATTCCGATTGTTGCGCTATTCAAAAAAGAATTAGGTCTTGACACTGTCTTAATGGGTTTTGGTTTTGACAGTGATGCCATCCACTCACCCAATGAACATTATGGTGTTAAGAATTTCGCGTTGGGCATTGAAACGATTGTATCCTTCTACAGACACTATGCATAGGCCTCATTTTCTCCTGTTCATTGCCTTCGCTATTTTACTGACCGGCTGCGATACCTTAAAAAAAGGAGCACAACTTTCATTTAACAGGTTTAAGATCTCTTCTCCATCGATGGCTCCGAATCTCAGCGTGGGGGAATCATATTCAGTAATATCCGTTGACTCATTCCACGTTAATCAATATGTAACGTTCCATCCATTGGAAAAACTTCGAGTGGATAATCCTGATGTGGTCTATGTTTCACGTCTGGTTGGGCTCCCGGGAGATTATCTTGAAATGCGATCCGGAAGGTTATTGCTGAACAATAGCGATTATCCTCATAAAATTAACCTGAAACACAGTGTAGAAGTCGTAGCCTCCATGCCCTTGAACGAAAAGATGCTGGAAGGAATGGAATATCACAAAACCGGCTACAATGAGAACCAGTTGCATTATATTTTCAACGTAACCCCGGATGAGATACAGGTACTTAAGAAAAACAAGGCCGTCCTAACTACAACACCTCTTTTAGATAAAAACCCCATTAATATTGCGCCATTCTCTGTGCCTTTCAACGGTGTAAGCGTTGACACCTGGGGACCGTTGCGAGTACCCAGCAAGGACGATAGTGTTTTAGTAACTGAAGAAAATAAGCCAGGACTTGATATTCTCATCACTGAACATGAAGAAGGAACAGCGCCCTCAGTTGGAGACATCTATGTTTTTCAAAAGAATTATTACTTCGTTATAAGTGATAATAGGCATAATGCTCTTGATTCCAGGTTTCTTGGGTTTATACCTGAAGACCAAATGGTAGGTGTGATGTACAAGGACCATTAAAATAAACTGAAATTTCCTCCACGTCTGAATTTCGTCAGGTCGATGACTGGCATATGCTTATTGGCAAAATACTTTTTCTTAGACACGCGGAATAGCTGATGAATAGTTTCTGCAAAGTTGCCTTCACCCGTCATTCTTCTACCAAACTGTGAATCGTTTACATTGCCTCCGTGCATTTCTGAAATTTGATGCCACACTTTTTCAAACCGGTCTGGAAAATTTTTTCTTAGCCAGTCTTCAAAGATTTTTCCGATAGAACCATTCAAACGCACTACCGTCATTCCAGCATTGAGAGCTCCATGTTCTGAGGCTGCCTTAAGAATATTGGGGATTTCATGGTGATTCAATCCGGGAATGATTGGGGCATTCATAATTCCAACCGGAACTCCTGCTTTTGAAAGCGCCTCCACTGTTTTAAGTCGCTTAATTGCACTTGCCGTCCTTGGCTCCATGACGCTTCGGAGACTTTCATCTAAAGTTGTTATTGAAATGTAAACATGTACCAGATTGTCCTGCGCCAGGTCTTTCAATAAGTCGAGGTCACGTAGTACAAGGCCATTCTTGGTTATCATTCCCAACGGATGACGATATCGTGAAAACACTTTCAACATTCCCCGAGTTATCTCCAGCTTTCTTTCCAAAGGTTGATAACAATCTGTATTTCCCGAAACACTGATGGGAACAGGCTGCCAGTCGGGATGCAACAGAAATTTCTCGAGCAACTGTGGAGCGTTCTTCTTAACAATGATCTTACTTTCAAAATCAAGACCTGCATTAAAACCCCAATACTCATGTGAGTTTCGGGCATAGCAGTAAATACAACCATGTTCACAACCCTGATATGGGTTTGTGGAATACATCATGCCGAGATCAGGACTCGTCACTTTGTTGACGATCTTCTTTGGGCTTTCGTAAAAAATTTGTGTTGACGGTGCTGAAAACAACGGCTCATCAAGTCCCTCAATATGCTTTTCTACATACTGTGCTTTCAAAAACTTATTCTCGGTTTTGATTTGCGCTCCCCGCCCCTTGAAATAATCCTCTTCCATAACGCCTCCTGTTTGATATACATAATTACTAATTATTTTAGATTGATCAACTAAAAAAATTAGTAATTAATCCAGCTATTTTGCGATTAATAGTTCATAAAAAGTGCTTTCCTACAATCCAGGTCCGGTTATTGAAATTTTTGATCCCGTAGCAGATGAGGCAGGCGTTCGGGTTCTGATTAAACGGGAAGACCAAAATCATCGCTTTGTTTCCGGCAATAAATGGTGGAAACTGAAAAATAATCTGGTAGAAGCTAAAAGACTTGGCAAGAATACAATCCTCACATTCGGAGGGGCGTACTCCAATCACATTTTCTCTACTGCAGCTGCTGCGAATGAACTTCAATTCCAAAGCATTGGAATAATCCGGGGAGAAGAGATTACACCTTTAAATGCCACGTTGCAATTCGCAAAAGAAAAAGGTATGCAACTCCACTTTGTTACGCGGGAATCATACCGGAGAAAAACAGAAACCGATTTTATACAAAGCCTGGAGGATTTGTTCGGAGATTTTTACCTGATACCGGAAGGTGGATCAAATGAGTTAGCAGTCAAAGGATGCGAGGAGTTTGGAAATCAACTGTCAACGCTGGAGTTTGATTATCTGTGTTTACCCGTTGGAACGGGAGGAACTCTTGCCGGTATTATCCGGGGAATACCAGAAAGAAAAGTAATAGGCTTTTCTGCTTTAAAAGGTGGTGTGTTTCTGAAGGATGATGTGTTACGATTTACACCACAATCCGTAACAGACTGGCAAATCAATACGGACTACCATTTTGGAGGTTATGCGAAAACCACTGACTCATTAATAAAAT
Source organism: Ohtaekwangia sp. (assembly GCA_036503775.1). Taxonomy (GTDB): domain Bacteria; phylum Bacteroidota; class Bacteroidia; order Cytophagales; family Cyclobacteriaceae; genus Ohtaekwangia. The sequence continues at coordinate 32,170 of DASXWH010000170.1, read as the reverse complement.
TCATCACATCCTTTGAATCCAAACACAACGTTTTGCTGGATCAGGTTTACACGGGGAAAATGATGTTCGGAGTCTTTGATCTGATCAAAAAAGGCTTCTTCAGTCAGGGCACAACCATTTTGATCCTGCATACCGGAGGGCTTCAGGGCAAATCGTTCTAAATCAGAACAACATCATTATCGCTGCCAGAAGGGTCATGGAGATGATAAACCAGCGATATGTTTTTTCCTCGAGTTTCTTCACTATCCAAATTCCAATAACAGCTCCCACTGCGATAGCAGGCAGCATAGCTAAATTCAGACTGAAGGAATTCAACGTTATGGTATGCCAGCCGAAAACATGAAAGGGTACTTTAAACAAATTGATGATCAGAAAAAACCAGGCTGTTGTTCCAATGAATGAATTCTTGGGCAGACGCATCGATAGAAAATATACGGCCGTAATAGAGCCTGCAAGATTCCCCACCATAGAAGTGAAGCCCGCTATTATTCCCATAACAGAAGAGAACCACAAGTTATCCGGAATATCACCTTTATGTCCGCGTTCAAGCCAGATCATCAAAACAATGCTGGCTATGATTACGGACCCCATGATCATTTTAAATAAGTCATCATCAATCATTCCTCCGACAATAGTTCCGGCCACCGTTCCTGCAGCCGCCCATGGCAGAAGTCTTCTCAAATGATACCATGAAGCATGCCGATGATAATACCACACGCCTATAATATCGGCCAGGCAAAGGGCAGGTAAAAGAAGTCCGCTGGACGCCTGACCTCCAAACACGGAAGCTAGCATCGGCACAGCCATCATTCCTGCACCATGCACACCTGTTTTTGACATGCCTACAAGAACAGCAACACCGGATATAGCCAGAAGGTCAAGCCAGTCTAATTGGAAAGAAAAAATTGTGATCAAATCCTTATGAAAAAAAACAAAGTGAAGGTAAACTATACAGAATACTTGGTCGATCTATTTAAATCATTAGGCGCTGGATCACGCATCGAACAAATTGTTCAGCTCCAGGTCAATCTTATTTACAATAAAGGCGAAGTCCTCAATGCGTTCAACAAAATCCAGTTTATTTACATCTATCGTCAGCAACTTACCTTCGCTGTAACTGCCAATCCAGTCTTCATAGTGTTTGTTGAGATTCTTCAGATAATCCAGCCTAATGGCATCTTCATAATCACGGCCACGCTTTTGAATCTGGCTAACCAGTTTAGGGATATCGGCTTTCAAATAAATCAGAAGATCAGGGGGTTTTACAAAAGTGATCATGGATTGAAAAATATCAAGATAGCTTTGATAATCCTTATCAGTCAGGTAACCACTCTTATGAAGATTGGCTGCAAAGATATGTGCATCTTCATAGATCGTCCGATCCTGTACCGTAATCCGGTTGCTACCGTGTATTTCATTCACCTGTCTGAACCGGCTGTTCAAAAAATAGATCTGCAGGTGAAACGCCCATCGCTTCATGTCACCATAAAAGTCACGGAGGTAGGGGTTTTGCTCCACTGATTCATACAACGGAAACCATCCATAATGCTTTGATAGTTTCTCTGTCAGGGTTGTTTTCCCTGATCCGATATTTCCGCAAACTGCAATATGCCTGAGCTCTTTCACAAATACATAAATTCGAGTGCGAAGGTATATAATCTTTGATGATGAATATCCTATTGAAAAAACGTTACCGAAAAATAGCCGCTAACGGAACACGTATTGAGTTTTCAATCATAAAAGTGTAAATCGAATAACATACCAAACAACCATGAATCGAAAAGAAGCACTCAAAACTATGGCAGCCGGAGCTTTGGCTTCCGTAGCAATTCCTTCTGTGGCCCGAACATCAGCTACAGAAAGCTTTACACTAAAAGGAAATATCAATCATTCCGTATGTCAGTGGTGCTATAATTCAATGCCGTTGGAAGACCTGATCAAGTCAGCAAAGGCTATGGGTATCAAATCCGTAGAACTATTGAATGCTGAACAATGGCCGCTGGCACTTAAACATGGTCTGACCTGTGCCATGGCTTATGCTTCAACCATTGGACTTAACCGGGGCTTTAATGATCCATCTCTTCATGAACAATTACTTAAAGAGTATACAGTCAACATTCCAAAAGCAGCTGATGCGGGACTGAAAAATGTAATCTGCTTCAGTGGTAATCGCAATGGTATAAGTGATGAAGTGGGACTTGAAAATTGTGCCCGGGGTTTAGAGCCTGTATTGAAAGTTGCGGCCAAGCACAACATCACGGTTTGTATGGAGCTACTTAACAGCAAAGTGAACCACAAAGACTATCAATGTGATCATACCGAGTGGGGTGTAAAGCTCTGTGAAAAGTTAGGCTCTGAAAATTTCAAATTGCTGTATGACATCTATCACATGCAGATTATGGAAGGTGACGTAATTGCTACGATAACCAAATACAAAAACTATATCGGTCACTATCACACCGGTGGAGTGCCGGGCCGTCATGAAATCGATGAAAGCCAGGAACTGTATTATCCGGCAATTATGCGTGCTATTGTTGATAGTGGATTTAAGGGATTCGTAGCGCAGGAATTTGTACCAGCAAAAGATGCGATGAAATCACTGGAAGCTGCTATTAGGATTTGTGATGTCTGACACCCGCACTGCTCGATAAAACAGATAACATATAAAAGAAAAGGGCCCGTATTCAGGGCCTTTTCTTTTACTTATTTCCTACTTCAGTCGACATCCGCTGCGTCAGCTTTCTCCAATTCCTGATCAACAATCTTCTCGATTACTTCACGCTGACGTTCATCAATGGTTTTATCCACCTTAGCCTGTTTCTTCATGAAACGTAACATGGCGTTCTTCTTTATTTCATACGCAATGAAAACTGTGTACTCTTTGTTCTTTTCATTGTAAAACTTCTTTTCATCCATCTTCCGCAGATCGGCAATATCTGTATTCATAATCTGACGCACCAGACTTTGAAATTTATCGGCTACATCAGCAGCCTGGGCATTTTCGGTCTGACCGAGGTATTGATCAGCAACCTGCTTCATTGTGGTATTAACCTGACCTGCAAGCTGAGCCTTGGCATCGATATCGGCCTTGCCGCGTGCGATATTATCTTGTGAGCTTGTTCCTTTTCCAGAAGCACGCCAGAACCTTGCGTTAGACATGTACGCATTACCCTGAAAGGGTTCTTTTACCTTGGTTCCAAAGGGGCTTGAAGCACATGACGCCAATACTAATACGGAAAAAGCAATAAGGGTTCGGTTGATCGCCTTCATAAATTTTAATTTGTTGGTAGTTAAAAATACTAAAATTGTGCCAGTCTGACTTTGTCCCTCAGACGCTATAAAGCGAAACTTGTAAACATGAGTAGATTACCATTACCTTTGCGGTGCTGTCGTTGTTGAGCATATCCGTAAAGGCCGCTACTTCGGTGATAAAGCGCTATTTGTTCTAAATTTTTATCAATTGACTTTCGAAGATTTCAATTTTGACACCAAGCTTCTGGATGGATTGTCTGCTATGGGCTACACCAAACCAACACCTATCCAGGAACAGGCCATACCGGTTATTCTCAAGCATCATGATCTGATTGCCTGTGCGCAGACCGGAACAGGAAAAACTGCTGCGTATTTACTTCCTATTCTCAATAAGATCATTCACGCGGAAACCCGCCATCTGAACACATTGGTTATTTCTCCCACACGTGAACTGGCCCAGCAAATTGATCAGCAAATCGAAGGGTTTGGATATTTTCTCGGGGTAAGCTCAATTCCTATTTATGGTGGTGGCGATGGCGCTACCTGGGATCAGCAACGTAAAGCGCTTGAACATGGCGCAGACATAATCATTGCAACACCGGGAAGGTTGATTGCTCTTCTAGCTGCAGGTACGATCAAATTTGATCACCTGGAACATCTTGTACTTGATGAAGCCGATCGCATGCTTGATATGGGCTTTTTCGATGACATCGTAAAGATCATCAGCTATCTTCCCAAAGACCGTCAAACATTATTATTCTCTGCCACCATGCCTCCGAAGATCAGAATGCTGGCAACAAAAATTCTGAACAATCCGGAGCAGATCAATATTGCTATTGCGAAACCCGCTGCCGGAATTTCACAACAGGCCTATGTTGTTTATGATACACAAAAAGGCGCTGTATTAAAGCATGTATTGAAGACCGTTCCCTGGAAGAGTGCAATCATCTTTGCTTCCACAAAAGAGACGGTAAAAAAACTCGACAATGCCTTTCAACGCGGAGGCCTTCCTGCTAAAGCATTTCATTCTGATCTTGAACAGCCCGAACGTGAGGAGATCCTTCGCGCTTTTAAGAATAAGCAAATCAATATGCTTATTGGAACAGATGTTCTCTCACGTGGTATTGATGTTGAAGGCATAAGTCTGGTGGTCAACTGGGATGTTCCTCCCGATCCGGAAGATTATGTTCACCGTATTGGTCGTACAGCACGGGCAGAAACTACGGGAACAGCCGTTACTTTAATAAATGAAAAAGACCAGCGGAAATTCTTAAGTATCGAAAGCCTGATCGGAGATAGTATTGCTAAAATGCCTTTACCAACCGATATCGGAGATGGACCAGCCTATCAACCCGAAGTAAAAAAATCTCAGGGCTTTAAAAAACGGAAGTTCGTTAAGCGATTCAAGAAAAAGTAATTCGCTGTACCAACTTTCATTCTGCCTATCCTTTCACCCCACTCCCTATTCTTTCCTGACATCTTCGCGCAGTTCCCGTCATTTTCTTGACTTTGATCAAGAAAACAACTCGTTTTACTAACCAACATCAATATTCCGTAGGGGTTTTCGTCTTCAATTTTGTCTCCAGGAAATATAAACAAACCCTTATCCTCTCATGAAAAAAAATCTCTCCTTCCAGTGTTCACAGTTGTTGCTGATTCTGTTTGGGCTATTGACTACACTTAACATTCCCGTAACAGCACAGTCTACCCAAACCATTCGCGGACGCGTTCTGGATGAAGTTTCTCAGACACCTTTAATCGGTGTGAGTGTAACGGTAATATCTGTTACAGGTCAAAGCTTTGGCAGTACCACTGATGTTGAAGGTGTTTACCGGATTGAAAAAGTACCTGTCGGGCGTCACTCCGTAAAAATCACATACATCGGGTATGAAGAACAAAGCATGCCCAACGTAGTAGTGACAGCCGGGAAAGAAGTGGTTTTGAATGTTGGTCTGGTGGAAAGTGTAAGCACGTTAAACGAAGTGGTTATCACAGGTGATACCAAGGAAGATAAAACGGCTACCAATAACGACCTTGCTGTTGTAAGTGCACGCTCATTTAATGTAGATGACACCAAGCGCTACGCGGGTGCTATCGGTGATCCGTCACGTATGGCGGCCAACTTTGCCGGTGTTGTGGGCGGTGATGACTCACGGAATGATATTGTTGTACGTGGTAATTCTCCTACCGGGATGTTATGGCAATTGGAAGGGCTGAACATTCCTAACCCCAATCATTTTGGTTCGCTGGTAAGCACAGGTGGTCCGGTCAGCATGTTAAACAACAACAACCTCGATAAATCTGATTTTATGACCAGTGCATTTCCGGCTCAATATGGAAACGCAACAGCTGGCGTCTTTGATATCAGGCTTCGGGATGGAAATAATCAGAAACGTGAATTCATAGCTCAGGCTGGATTCAATGGATTTGAACTTGGCGCAGAAGGTCCGTTGTCTAAAAACTCAAAAGCCTCTTACGTAGCCAACTACCGCTACTCCACCCTTGGGATATTTCAAAGTTTAGGTATTGAATTTGGTACCGGTTCAAACACCCCCATCTACCATGATCTTAATTTCAAAGTCAGCCTGCCAACGGAGAAAGGAAAGTGGATCTTCTTTGGACTCGGGGGTATGAGTGAAATCGATCTGCTGGGAAGTGAAGCTGATCTGGACAACGATGGGGATTTATATGGAAGCGAAAACCTGGATTCGTATCCACGATACCAAACCGGCATTTTCGGCACCAGCTACGAAACCAATTTTTCAGAACGCACCTTCGCCAAATTCACTGCTGGTGTGAGCACAACACACGAAAAATTCACAGCCGATTCGCTTGTCAGAAATGCAGAGAACGATGTTATCGCCAAGTACCTGCGTATGAGAGCGGATATGAGCACGCAAAAATATTCCTTCAGCTTTTATACGCGCACAAAATTCAGCGCCAGGAACAGCCTGACATCAGGTCTTATTATTGATTACTCTGTTTTTGATCTCTTCAACCAGGACATCTATGCTAATATCAATTCCGATACTGTTCGGCTGGACGTGGATGGCAATACAGCGCTGTATCAGTTTTATACCACATGGAAACACCGGTTCAGCACGCAGTTGTCGCTCAATACCGGTATACACGGTCAGTATTATGAACTGAGTGATGAGTTTACGATTGAACCGCGCATAAGCTTGCAGTACCTGATCAATGGAAACCAATCCATCAGTGCCGGATTTGGTCTGCATAACCAGGCACAGAACATCACCACCTCTTTCGTGCAAAGCAAAAATGAAAACGGAGACATTCTTCAAACCAATACTAACCTTGGCTTCAGCACAAGTCAGCATTATGTGCTTACGTACGACTGGAATATCTCATCAAATCTTCGTCTGAAAGCTGAAACCTATTATCAGCATTTAAAAAATGTTCCCGTTGAACAGACATCAAGCTCATTCTCTGTGTTGAACACGGGTTCCAGCTTTGCACCATTGGAGGAAGATTCACTTGTTAACAAAGGAACGGGGCATAACTATGGTCTGGAGTTCACACTCGAAAGATTTTTCAGTAAAGGATACTACTTCCTTATCACATCCTCTTTGTTTGATTCGAAATATAAAGGAAGCGATGGTGTTGAGCGGAATACAGCTTTCAATACGCAGTATGTTTTGAATGTGCTGGCCGGAAAAGAATGGAGTCTGTCTGAGGGAAAATTCTTCTCGGTAAACCTGAAGGTGACAACTATAGGAGGCAAGCGGTTGACACCAATCGACTTCGCGCTGTCGCAGCAGTATGGCCGCACCATTTACGAGGAAGACAAAGCCTTCAGTGAAAAACAAGATCCCTATTTCAGAACAGACCTGAAGCTGTCGTACCGGAAGGAATATGCCAGGAGCACCCTTGAAATTGCCCTGGACCTTCAAAACCTGACCAATAACAAAAATATTTTTGCGCAGAATTATAATCCCAGAACAAACAGTGTTTCAACGCAGTATCAGCAATCCTTCTTTCCGGTACCGTTTGTACGCTTCACTTTCTGAAATTTCCGCTATCTGAACTTTTACTATGAGAGATTGGTAAACCGGGTGCTAAGCGGAGCATCCGGTTTTTCATGAACCTGAAACTCATTTTTCACGTACCTTCGGGTATGCCAACCCCAGAGTACGACCAGCTTCGAAAGTACATTGCATCAATTTTCTCAATAACAGAAGAAGAATGGAGTTTCCATCGCAACCTGCTTAGCCGCAAAAAATTATTCAAAGGTGAGTTTTTGGTAGAGGCCGGTGAAGTATGCAATTATGTTTCCTTTATCAACCGTGGTTCCTTTCGCGCCTATTGGGATGTTGATGGACATGAGACTACCAAGAATTTCTTCTTTGAAAATGAATATGCCTCTGACTACGAAAGTTTCCTGACGCGTAAGCCGGCCAGAATCAATGTAAAAGCTATGGAAGACTGTGAGCTGGTAGAGCTTGATTACGAAAGTGTTCAAAGTCTGTATGAGCAGTATCCCGTATGGCAAAAGTATGGGCGACTCATTGCCGAGTCTCTTTTTCTTCATCTGGCACAGCGCAGTCGCGATCTTCTCAGTAAATCACCCGAAGAGCTTTACCTGGATCTGATGCATACACGTCCTCATATTATTGAGCGTGTACCACTTCTGCATATTGCTTCGTATCTCGGAGTTCAGCCTGAATCCCTAAGCCGCATTCGGAAAAGAGTAATGGAGGTTAAGCGATCTGCTTAGCCGATGTTTTCAGTCTTTAACCTATTCTACATTTTTTTCTTCCTTTATAGGACAGCAGGGGTAAGCTACCCTTAACAGTTGAATTAAAAACTCCTCTTCTTTTAGCAGTTGCTTTTGTCTCTGTTCTTCGTGATAGAGTTTCTCCATATACTTCAGGTCATGCGTGATACGATTCTCTTTGGAGTAGTTGTCGTATTTCGCAAGGGTTTCTTTAACCATTTCGGGTGTGGATGCTGACAGGGTCATAGTTATCCTTGACGTTGAGTCCGTACCAAAAATTTTAATAGCCAGAGAAGGAACATCCCCTTTATACCCAATAGCAATAGCAACTGCCGGATCTTGTTTAGGCATCAGCATTTCTTTCAATTCATTGTTACCCACGTAAAAATTTACATTGTCATCCGTATTGAGTCGGTACAAACTTCGGATCGAAGAATAGATAACATAAGAATGGACACGGTCAAATTCTTTTCCGTTTTCAATAATGATTTCTAAAGGTTTACTCGCCCAGGACTTTGGCAGCGTTCCGTTATCAATATTTATCCAACCCGTATCGGTCCAGGTGAATCCATACGTATTCATTCGGTATTTTTCACGTTTCCAAAGTAACTTCTTATAAGCATTGACGATTTTTTCAGCCTCCTCGTTCTTCTGCTGCAGAGACTTCATGGCTTTGTCCTTTTGCTTCTTTAACTCGGCCTTGACTTTGGCTAATTCTTTTTCATAGTGCTGTCGAAGGAGTTTCACAGAGGGCTCACTGTCTTTCACTTTAGTCAGTCGTTGTTTCGAAAAATCATCCAGGGTGTGAAAACAATTATGTAAACCCTTCTCCTCGCAAAGTGCGGCTGCCATGCTATCGAGTTCATACAAATTTTTATCAAGATTGCGTATATACACTTCCAGAATAGAATTGTCACAGCTTTGAAAAATAGCCTGCAATCGCGATTCAAATTCATGAGTAGCAATCAGGGTATTCTGAAACTTTTCAGACTTTATGGCCCGAATAATTGCCGGATCTATTCCACAGTTTTTTGGTGGTGAGTCCTCCGTCCTAATTTCATCGCTGTAGTTTCTATCACCCTTATTCTTGTCATAATAAGATTCATTGACTTTGGTGGGTGTGAGATTCAATTCTTTACTATCAGAAAACGAAAGAGCATAATACAAACTATCGGCTAATTGCTGTGTTGACGTTTTGTATTTTCTAAAAGGCATTCCTTTGTCCACCGTTTCCCTGAACCCGTAGGGCAGAAAATCAAGTGAATCAATATTCACGGTGATGAGATATTTGTCCAATTCTTTAGGCTCAATCCAGTTCATATTGCCGTTCTCATCGCGAACTCCTTTGTATGCCATCATTCCGGGTTTTATCTCGGGCGTTCTAATGGTGATGTGAACAGGAATATCTTTGTTGATGAAGAGCTGTTCACCAGCTTGGGTAGTGGCATTGAAATAGATCATGCCATCGGTCTCCAGTAGTTTCCCGTCAGACGTGGTTGTCAGGTTTGACAATATCATTTCGTCCAGGGAAATTGCTTCCGCTATTTCAATTTTAACTTCTTCTGTTACAACCTCGCCATCACTTGTTTTAAAACAACCTTTGGGGAAAACTATGGTGGCTCCGTTTTCAGCTTCAACAACATTGTCCTGTTTGCTATCGACCACGAAATTTTGAACCGGAACCATGGTGTTTACAAACGGATCACCAGGAAGCGCAATAACAGTCTCATTTACATTACGGTTACAGTGCATGAGAAATGCTGCCACGAATGCGAGCAGAAGGATCTGAATAATCTGTTTCTTCATAAAAACGGTAAGCAAGATTACTTTCGATTCATCACCGTGATAAGCTCATTCAATTTCAACAACGCCTCCACGGGACTAATGGTATTAATGTCAATCAACCGAAGTTTCTCTTCTACTTCTTTGAAGCGTGGATCGCTTTCAAACAAACTCATCTGCGGTGTGGGTTTCGGGATTTCCTGAAGCCTCTGTTTACTCTCGTTTTTATGTTTGTCTTTTTCGAGAAAGTGAAGAATCTCATTCGCACGAAACACAACACGATTCGGCATACCGGCAAGTTGTGCTACGTGAATACCAAAGCTGTGTTCGCTTCCACCTTCTTTCAGCTTCCTCATGAAAATAATCTTATCGCCAACTTCCTTTACAGAAACATTGAAGTTCTTCACGCGCGTCAGGTCTTCTGCTAACTGATTAAGTTCATGATAGTGCGTGGCAAAAAGTGTCTTCGGCTTAAACTCTTTATGATTATGAAGGTATTCAACAATAGCCCACGCAATAGAAACGCCATCGTAGGTACTGGTACCTCTGCCTATCTCATCCATCAGAATCAGGCTCCGGTTACTCAGGTTGTTAAGGATGCTGGCGGTCTCCGTCATCTCCACCATGAATGTAGACTCACCCCTGGAAAGATTATCTGAAGCACCCACACGCGTAAATACTTTATCCACGATACCAATTGAAGCAGATTCGGCTGGAACAAAGCTTCCCATCTGCGCCAGTAAAACGATCAGGGCGGTTTGACGAAGTAAGGCAGACTTACCTGCCATGTTCGGCCCGGTAATGATTAACACCTGCTGATTATCACTATCGAGATAAATATCATTGGGAACGTAAGATTCACCTATCGGCAATTGCTTCTCAATTACAGGGTGGCGACCCGCTTTGATATCTACTACTACAGATTCATTGATGGTGGGTTTTGCATACCGATTGGAATGCGCAACCTGTGCAAATGAAAGAAGGCAATCCAGAACAGCAAGCACACGGGCATTTTGTTGTATCTGTGGAATAAAATCAGTTGCCGTGCTGATCATTCCATTGAAGATGCGTTGCTCAATGACAACAAGCTTTTCTTCTGCATGAAGGATTTTCTCTTCGTAGACCTTTAGTTCTTCCGTAATGTAGCGTTCCGCGTTGACCAGTGTCTGCTTACGGATCCAGTCAGAAGGTACCTTGTCTTTATTGGCGTTACTTACCTCCAGGTAATAACCGAACACCTTGTTGTAGGAGATCTTGAGTGAATTGATACCGGTTCGTTCTACCTCCCGTTTTTGGATCTGTAAAAGATAATCCTTTCCCGAAAAAGCAATTCGTTGAAGTTCATCCAGCTCTGCATCGATTCCTTCCTTGATTAGATTTCCCTGGCTGCTATTGATCGAAACATCCTCGCGAAGCTCCCGTTCAATTTTCTCCAATAGAAATTCACAGGGATGAAGCTGATCTGCCAGTTTTCTCAACTCTATTGAAGTGTGTGAACTCAACGTCTGTTTGATCGGCTCAATGCATTTCAGTGAGCGCTTCAGTTGCAACATCTCCCGGGGGTTGATGCGATTGACAGCAACCTTTGATATCAACCGTTCTAAATCCGTTATCTGCTTTAATGGTTCAATTACCTTCTCCGCTAGTGACGACTCCTGGAAAAAAGTATCCACCATGTTCAGCCTTTCATCGATAGCCGGCTTTTCCTTCAGCGGCAGGATCATCCATTTACGAAGTTGGCGCGAACCCATGGGCGTAACCGTCCGGTCCAGAACATCAATGAGTGGAACACCACCATCATGTTGTGAGTGAACGATCTCGAGATTTCGGATAGTGAACTTATCGAGCCATACATATTTATCTTCATCAATTCTGGAAATCGAAGAGATATGTGACGTGTCTTTATGCTCCGTGTCATCGAGGTAATGAAGGATAGCTCCAGCCGCAATGATCGCTTCACCATAATCCTCCACACCAAATCCTTTTAGTGATGCAGTCTTGAACTGGTTGATCAGTTTTTCATATGCATAATCATAGCCATATACCCAATCCTCCAGGGCAAAGGTGCTGTACTCTTCTGAAAAAAGATCTTCAAAAACGGATCGTGCCTGCTTGCTGAAAATAATTTCAGCAGGAGAAAATCCCTGTATCAGCTTCAGAATGTAATTCTCATTACCCTGTGCCGCATAAAATTCTCCGGTAGAAACATCCAGAAACGAAACACCGTAGGCATTTTTTCCGGCAAAAACAGACGCCAGAAAATTGTTTTGTTTGCGTTCAAGGACATTGTCGTTGAAAGACAATCCGGGAGTGACAAGCTCGGTGACACCCCGCTTCACAATACCCTTTACAAAACGAGGATCTTCCAACTGATCACAGATAGCAACACGTTGGCCCGCCCGAACAAGCTTTGGCAGATAAGTATCCAGGGAATGGTGCGGGAAACCCGCGAGTGTGGTTTCTGAAGCTGTACCATTTCCACGCTTGGTGAGTACAATGTCTAAGATCTTGCTGGCTGTAATGGCATCCTCTCCAAACGTTTCATAAAAATCACCAACCCGGAAAAGTAAAAGGGCACCCGGATACTTTGCTTTAATAGCATTGTATTGCTTCTGAAGAGGTGTTTCGGTTGATGTTTTTGCCTCGGCCATTTGGGCAAAGATAAAAAAGTCGACAGAGCATGGCCGGTCTCACTGAAATTTTTATTCGTCTATGCTATCGATTGGCCGGCATCTGAATCTGCGAAGCAGTAAGAGCGGACTCCAGATCGGCAATACGTTGCTGGTATTCACGCTCCTTACGACTCATCGCCTCCTGCGTTGCCGTAAGCTCCTCCAGATTTTGTCTCATTTCTTCCTCGTTGGATTTCAATTCTTCACTCATGGTCTGAGCCTGCTCCAACAGCTTTTTTGTGCGCTGATTAACTTTATTATTAGCAATAAAAGAAGCCAGTGATTCAGAAAGCTTATCCAGTAACTCCAGGTGATGTGGCGGAAGTTCGGAAAAGGAAGCGAGTTCCAGAACGGCCTCAGTTGATTGGGAAGTCTTCACCGGGACCAGAACAAGCACACGGGGTGTTGCCTCACCCAGCCCTGAAGTAATGTGAACATATTCGCCAGGTATCTGCTTGAGGTAAATGCGATCGCCTTCCAGAAATGCCTGGCCCACCAATCCTTCACCGGAATGAATTGTTCGTTGCAGGAATTTTTTTCGTTCATAGGCATAACTGGCAACCAGATTCAATACAACTTCGCCATCCTGTTCGTCCGAGATAAACAATCCACCCTGGTTAACACCCAGGTACTTGATCAGTGATGCCAGCCATCGTTCATAAATACTTCCAGAACCATCCGCTGTTTGCAATATCTCACTTAGTTCAGCAACACCTTTGGCTATCCAGCTTCGTTCTTCTTCCTTCTGACGCGAAGCTTCCAGCTCGAGCAAGGTCTTTTTCATGTCCTCCTCGTTTTTACGCAGGAAATCTGTTTGGGCAAGCGCATCATCTAACAGTTTCTGCGCTTTTTCATCATACTGATGACCAATGCTGAACATAAAACCTGATGCAGCCAGAACGATAAGCGACAGCACGATGGAATCTTCAAAGATGATTCCGTAACCCTTACTTTCGATTCCTAACGATTGATGATCGATGCCAAGCCATTGATGAATGAAATCATACCCAAAACCCAACAATAGAATAACAGCGACAGCACTCCAAACGTATTTTTTTTCAAAGGCAGTGAATATAGCGAATGGCAAACCGAGGGATCCGATAATGATCATACGAGGTGTGGCGTATTGCAGAATGTCTACTTCCGCTCCTCCCAATTTTTGAGAAATGTTAAGCGCCAATAATCCTATCGGTGGAATCAGGCAGGTAAGGAATCTTGACAGACGAGTGAGTTCTACAGCATTGAGAAACCAGATACAGCTGGCCACGGTCAACATGCCGATCAAGGGAATAATGGGTGCGTTGTCACGGGTTAAAAAAATAGCCATAAAGATCAGCGTCACTATAGCGATCAGCAGGCCAAACCGGTTTGCTAAAACAATTCTTCGCGTTAACCGGAAGTCAAGACCCTGGCTGACCCCCAGGTAAGAAATTTTTTTCCAGAGATTCATGGCGTGAATTTTTTAGGCACAACAGCACGTAACTAAGCATCAAACGAATGTACTATTATTTAAATAAATCTGCACGTAAGTTTGTACTGTTGTAAGCTGATTAATCGATGATCAGCGCTTCCAATAACAGCAGATGAAAAAACTTAAACTCGAAGAACTCGGACGAATCAGCATTGATGAATTTAAGGACGCTGACAAGCTGCCGGTGTGTATCGTGCTGGATAATATCCGTAGTCTACATAACGTTGGGTCAGCATTTCGTACAGCAGATGCTTTTCGTATTGAACAAATTTTTCTTACCGGTATTACCGGAACTCCTCCACATCGGGAAATTCAAAAGACTGCCCTGGGCGCCACGGAGTCTGTAGCCTGGAAATACCATGAAGATCCAAAGGCAATAGTCACGCAGCTTAAATCAGAAGGCTATAAGATTGTTGTTGTTGAGCAGACCACGCACAGCACTTCATTACAACAGTTTAAGCCTGTTCTCACTGAAAAATACGCGCTCGTTTTTGGCAATGAAGTAGATGGAGTAAGTGATGCTGTGGTCGAAGAGGCTGACTTGTCTCTGGAAGTTCCACAGCATGGCACAAAGCATTCGCTTAATATCTCTGTTTGCCTCGGCATCGTGGTGTGGGAATTTTTTCGAAAAATGATCCTGAAAGCGTAACCCAAAAAAAAGAGCGGTGAATGTTCACCGCTCTTTTCATTTTTATTTCTGAAAGTCTTAGTCTTTTATTTTGAATGCTTTTTTTACAGCATCAACATAATCGAGTTTCTCCCATGGGAATAACTCCACCTTAACCTTTTTCTCACTTGCTTTTCCTTTGTTGAAAATCTTCTCAACCACTTTCGGTTCACGACCCATGTGGCCATAGGCTGCTGTTTCCGAATAGATAGGTGTTCTCAGGCTGAAGCGCTGCTCAATAAAGTAAGGTCGCATGTCAAAGATCTTAGAAATGCGTTTTGCAATCTCTCCGTCATTTGCATCTACCTTCGCTGTGCCATACGTGTTCACGTATAATCCAACGGGTTGAGCTACTCCAATGGCGTAAGCCACCTGTACGAGTACTTCATCACATACCCCAGCGGCTACCAGATTTTTTGCAATGTGACGCGTAGCGTAAGCTGCAGAACGGTCAACTTTTGAAGGATCCTTTCCGGAGAAAGCACCTCCTCCATGAGCACCCTTACCTCCGTATGTATCAACAATAATCTTACGGCCTGTCAAACCCGTATCACCATGAGGACCACCAATTACAAATTTGCCGGTTGGGTTAACATGATATTTGATATCCGCACCGAAAAGCTTTTGAACGCGCTTCGGAAGTTTTTTCATTACCCGCGGCACAACAATGTTGATCACATCTTCTTTGATCTTAGCCAGCATCACTGCGTCTTTGGCAAAATCATCGTGTTGTGTTGAGATCACGATGGTGTCAATACGCTGAGGTTTATTGTCATCACTATATTCAATAGTAACCTGCGATTTGGCATCCGGACGTAAATAGTTCATCACCTTACCTTCTTTGCGAATGATAGACAATTCGCGAAGCAAAGAATGAGCAAGCTCCAGGGGAAGCGGCATATAATTATCCGTTTCGCTGGTGGCATATCCAAACATCATACCCTGATCACCGGCACCCTGGTCTTCTTTCTTTCTGCGTACAACGCCCTGATTGATGTCGGGTGATTGCTCGTGAATGGCTGAAAGAATACCGCATGAGTTTGCCTCAAACATGTATTCACTCTTGGTATATCCGATCTTACGGATCACTTCACGTGCAATGTCCTGTACATCCAGGTATGCTTCTGATTTTACCTCACCTGCCAAAACAACCTGGCCCGTAGTTACAAGGGTTTCGCAGGCAACTTTTGAATTCGGGTCATAGGCTAAAAAATAATCGATCAACGCGTCTGAAACCTGGTCAGCTACTTTGTCCGGGTGACCTTCTGAAACAGACTCGGAGGTAAATAAGTAAGGCATGTTCTTTTATTTATTTTTTGAAGCGACAAATTTAGGTTGAAAACTGTAAAACCAAAATCAGGTATGAACAGACTTATTCTGCCAGAAAGAGAAACACGGCAGGCGCTTTGGGGTATTCAGGTTTAATCGATTTCCATTGGCTTACCGCTAACGTTCGAATCGACTCATCTGTGCCAGTGATGTTAAAAGCAACGCACAGCCGGGTCTGATCCTGAAGATTCTTTACCAACGTCTGGAATAACTGATTGTTCCGGTAAGGTGTTTCAATGAAAACCTGCGTCTGTTTTTTTGCTCTGGATTCCTTTTCATAAGCTTTTATCGCGTCTCCGGCTTCCTTACTGTCAATGGGAAGATAACCATGAAAGGCAAAACGTTGTCCATTAAGCCCCGAAGCCATTAACGCCAATAATAGTGAGGACGGTCCAACCAGTGGAATCACCTGAATACCGTGTTCATGGGCAAACCTGACCGCTAGCGCTCCCGGATCAGCTACGCCCGGGCAACCCGACTCAGAAATGATACCAACGTCAGCGCCCTCCACGACAGGCTGAAGCAATTTTCCTAAAGCATCAATCCGGGTATCTTTATTCAGCACTTCAAATTTTAGTCCCTCGACCGAATTGTAAACTTTCAGGCTGCTTAAAAAACGTCTTGCCGTGCGGACGTCCTCAACCAGAAAATAATTGATTCCCGGTAGAATTTCGAGAATCTGCCGTGAAAGAACCTTTGCCTGGGTATCATCGGCAATAACATTTGGGATCAGAAAAATCTTTCCGCTTATATTCTTTTGAGTCATTTTGAGGGTTGCACTACAGCCACCAATGTCGGTATTGGAATTAAATAAAGAAATTAACCTTCAGGATCAGTATCTCCGGTTTTCAGCGTTTAGCTAACAGCTCATTTTTAGCTTATTTAACCATAATTTCCGAATTTCAAGGTTTTAGATTCCGTGAAGCAGGTCACCATATACCTTTTCATTTTTTGGGGTTTTTTAGTAATCCCGGTAACGGCCCAGAAAGCTGATAATACAATCCCCTTAGGATTTCCGGATAGCGTCCGGATAGTTCTGGAAAATACCCGAAACGTTGATGCATCAGTCATCGGAAGCAGTTTTGCTTCTGGCTGGGGAAGTTTTGGCGTTGATCAGCAGATTCTGATTCAGAAACAAGTGCGCCTGATGCGGAAGAAAAAGCTACCACTCAAGCCCACATTGATCAGCTACTTTGGGGCGTTGGCAAATGCTGTTAGTATTGAGCATGCGGATAATGCTAAAATATCAAGCTTCCTGAAGGTGAGCTCTCAGGTGATTGAAAACGAGAAACCGGCAGCCATTCAGAATTTCTTCCAGACCGCCCGGACCTTCTTTCAATATCACGCCCTACATTATGAAAGATCATTCCGGTTGTATGCCAGCGATGACGACTACACTTTCGATTACATAGCACCAGCGCCAGCCTTTTTTGACATGAGCGATACGACCGCTTCCGTTGAAGAGTCTCAGGATAACTATACCGAGAATCCACCCCCTGCTGATGATTACTATGATTCGACCGGAGAAGCATCCGCTGATTCATACCTTTCAGAAGCTCCGCTTTGGATGAACCCAGCCCCTCAGCCGATCATTGAAGGGCCTGTACTAAAATTCAGCAGGGTAACGTTGAATTTTGTCACCCGTTACGATTCTGTTTTTTTGAAAGGCACGAAAGGTTCTCTGTCCCTGCGATCAAATCTGTTTGTGGGCGAAGAAGGAACATTTGATTGGTCAGCAGCCGGGTTAAGTCCGGATAGTGTTTACTGCTCCATTACGGCTTACAACTTCCAGGCGAATAAGGCTGAGCTGAAAGCAGATGTTGTGAAGTTAAATTATGTCGGAAAAACTCCGGGATTGATTCCGGGCACATTTGAATTTAAATCCGAGGCAAGAAGGGACTCCGTTCCGTCTACTTATCCACGCTTCAAATCGTATCAAAGTACCCTTGCCATTCAGGGGCTTGGTGATGAAAATGTAAAATATACCGGTGGATTTTCATTGACCGGGAAGAAAATTTCCAGTGCTTCAGCTGGAGGTGACCCTTCAAAAATTGAAGTCTTTCACAACGGTGAAAAGAAATTCACCGCGCAGTCTACAGATTTTCTTTTCAGTGACTCTACCATCACATCATTAAAAACCAAAATCAAAATAGCAGAGGGTAATGATTCCATTACCCATCCTTCCGTGCGAATGCGGTATACGTTTGGCAAAGACAGTTTACAAAGATTGTATTTGCAAAAAGACAAGGGAGCGTTGAAACACACTCCGTATTCAGCCAGTTTTTTCAACATCGATTTTTCCACAGATGTTATCCGTTGGAATTTATATTCTGACAGTCTTGACCTATTAACGGACGGAGGCCGGAACACCGTTCCAATGATCATTGAGTCAATAGACTTCTATGATCCTGAAGACTTCAGGTTGCTCAAAGGAGAAGGATTTACCTTTCATCCACTTGCGCTTGTAGCAAACTATTGCATGAAGAACAGGGTGCGTGAATTTTATTCAGGCGATCTGGCCCAATTCTCGAAAAAAGAAATGCGTGATATCAAAGCCGCCATTGAATTTCTGGGGCAGAAAGGACTATTGACCTATGATCCTAAAACCGATATTGTTCGTGTTAAAGAAAAAGCCATACTGATTTATAAAGCCAGCCGTGGAGAAATGGATTATGACAACCTGAAGATCCACTCTGTAATTGACAGTTCTGCCAATGCCAGCCTCAACTTCAACAAGCAGTACATGATTGTGCGGGGCGTAACTGAATTTAAAGTAAGTGATTCGCTTAACGTTCGTATTGAGCCCGATAGCAGTGTAATCACTATCCTTCAAAATCGCGATATCAAATTCGATGGCACGATCAATGCCGGAAATTTTGAAATCAGTGGTAAAGGCTTTACCCTTAAATACGATAGCTTTTTCATCAGCCTGAATCACATTGACTCTATCAACTTTTACGTTACGGAAAAGAATGCTAAAGGTCAGTCCATTCGCAGGAAGCTGAACAATAACATGGTGGGCACAGACTCTACGGCCGCTGCTGCCGGTGGTCTTGGTGATACCTCAAAAAAATCAGGAACACTTTTTATAAGTAAGGCAAACAATAAGTCCGGTAAACGAAAAATTCCAAACTTCCCCCGGCTTGATGCAAGCTCTGGTGGTGTAATTTATTTTGATCGGGAAGAAGTACTGGGTGGCGTATACGACCGATCGATGTTTTTTGTCGTGCCCCCATTCAAGCTTGACAGTTTAAATGATGCAGACCCTGCCTCGATAAATTTTGAAGGTACTTTTGTTTCCAGTGGTATGTTCCCCACTTTCAAGGAGAAACTTCACTCACAACCGGATAAATCTTTAGGCTTCGATCACCTTATCCCCCGAAGTGGTTATCAGCTTTATAATGGCGATGGGAAAATGTACGGAGGGCTTGCACTAAATAATCGCGGATTACGCGGAACCGGAAAAATAGAATTTCTTGCGGCCACGGTTGCCTCTAATGATTTTGTATACTACCCTGACTCTGTTATTGCCAAAGGAAGCCGGGCAACCATTGCCAAAAAACAATTTGGCGCGGTGAATTTCCCGCAGGCATCGCTGCCAGACTACCAGATGAAATGGTTGCCCAAAGAAGATAAAATGCAACTGAAGAATCAGAAAGAGTCGTTCAATTTTTATGATTCAACCGCCCAGATGCGTGGAACCGTGACTATCTCCAAGCAGGGTGTTGCCGGTGCCGGGAAACTGGAAACACGAGGAAGTGAACTGATCTCCCGCGATATGAGTTTTGCTTCGAACGATTTCAGCGCACGTCACGCCAGGTTCAAGGTAAAAACAGATGATCCCAACAAACCTTTGCTAAGTGGTGTGGACATCCGGTTGAAGTTTAATCTGGAGCAGAACTATGCCGACATAAGCCCCGAGGTGGAAGGAGCTGCAGCAATTGATTTTCCCTATGCACAGTTCAAGACTTCAATACCGGAAATGCGTTGGGATCTGAATGCTCAGAAAATCACCATGAGCAAAGATCCGGATGTACCTATCGAGAATTCATATTTTTACACCACACGAAAAGAACTCGACTCGCTTTATTTCAATGCTGAAAAAGCAGAGTATGATTTGAAGACGCAGGAATTAAAAGTAAGTGGTATCCCGTATATAATTGTTGCGGATGCCAAGATCACCCCGGAAAACAATGAAGTACTGATCCTTGAAAATGCTAAAATAGGAACACTGAAAAACACCACCATTATTCTGGATACATTAAATGGATACCACCGGCTTACCGAAGGGGTCGTGGATATTGTTTCACGGAAAGAGTTTAGTGGATATGCCACGTATCAGTATGTAAATTTTCTGAACGATACCTTTGCCATTAAAATGACTGACTTCCACCTTGAAGCCATTCAGGAAACAGAAGGGTCACGCAGATCGCAACGAAAAAATTCAGTGGCTACCCAACAGACTGTGGCAACGGGTGCCGTTACAGACAAAGAAAAACTGGTACTTGGTGCGGGAATGTTTTATAAAGGGGATATGGTAATGTACGCCACCCGCCCGGCACTGGAGCTGAATGGCTATGTAAAACTGGACATAAAAAAAATCAAGAATTACAACACCTGGATTAAGTACACACAAACCGGTGATGAAACTGATGTACGTCTGAATTTCGACAATGCCGTAACGGAAGAAGGCAAACGGGTTACAGCAGGTTTGCATTTCGGAACAGACAATGACCTCTACATTACTTTTGTCAACGACAAAAAGATGGATGAGGATGAAGACTTTTTCATCCCGAGCGGCTCGCTTCATTACGACACGGCTTCCAATGAATTTAAAATTGAAAACCTGGAAAAGGCGGCTGGCAATTCCTTGTCCGGAAAAGTTTTTGCCTACAATGATGAAAATCTGAATGTGAGGTTTGAAGGTCCTGTTAAGCTTTTCAACGGAACGAAGGACTTCAATATTACCTCCACGGCCATCGGTCAGGGTAACATGCAGACCAATGAGATCCGGATGAATTCTTTCCTGATGATGGATACCAATGTACCAGTGCAGGCTTTTGATATTATGGCTTTGCAAATCCAGGACGTAATCAAAAATGATGGAGCCGAAGAAGGTCTGGGTGATCAAACCGAATTACTGTATAAAATCGCAGACCTTGTTGGTGAGCGCATGGCAAAAGATTTTGAGCAACGCAGCCTCCAGGGATATGTTTCATTGGGCACCTTAGCACCATTAGCCAAGCCTCTTGTGTTTTCAAATGTGAACCTTAAATGGTCACCTAAACATAAATCATTCTACAGTGAAGGAACGCTTGGTATGTCAAACATCGGACGGAATGACATCAACGGAGCATTTGAAGGTTTTATGGAAGTCAGGAAAAATGAAGACGGAGCGCCCGTGTTTCATGTATTCATCAAAGCATCTCCCGAAGCCTGGTACTACTTTGGGTTTGAAGACAACAGGCTTATGGTACATTCTTCGAATGAAACATTCAATGGTGTTATCGCCAAGCGGAGTAATGCCGGTAAGGCAAAAATCGGAGAGGTAGCTTTTATTCCGGGAAGTGATGATGAAACGTTGGTGTTTATTAATCGCTTTCGTCAGCAATACTATGGTATTGACATTCCGTACAGCTTAAGCGAAGGATCGACAGCTGAAAAGAAGAAAGAAGAAGTTAAAGAAGAGGAGGAGAAGAAAAAAGAAGATGATGATGGCTTCTGATCTGGCCGGCTTTTATAACTTCAGTTTGTAAAAAACATCACATGCAAAGTGACCTGTGTTTCCAAGAGGTCCAGTAATTTTTTCAAATCCATTTCTTTCATATAGCTTCATGGCGAGGTTCATGGTATTGAACGTCTCTAAATAACATTCTGCGTATCTCAATTCCTTAGCAGATTTCAGGCAGACCGTTAAAATCTTTTGACCCAGTCCCAGGCCTCTTCCTTCCGGCAGAAAATACATTTTTTTAAGCTCGCATATAAAATCATCTCCACCAGCCAGGGGAGCAACCCCTCCTCCACCTAAGACCACTCCATTAACTTCACACACAAAATAAGCGCACCGCAGTTGATTAAAAGCTCCTGAAATGTCATCTACCTCTTTATCATGAATGGCAAACCCCGCGCCTCCGGCACCAAACTCCGGCATCACGGTTCTGATAATTTTAGCTAATGCAGGATTGTCCGCTGATGTTACTTTTCGTATCGTGACAACTTTATCCATGAAGATTTATAGAATGCTTTACAAACTCCTTTTGGATTTCATCACCGTTAACATGCATGGCATTTTTCACAACCCACTTTCCGTTAACCAAAGTTCCCTTGATGGCCGCGGAATCTGCTGTATAAATAATAGTTGGCAGCCAATGTCGCTGATTTGGTTGTGTCAGCAACGGGCTATCCATATCATAAATTACAGCATCCAGGGGTTGCCCTACTTTAAAATATTTATCTGCTGAATTACCCATTGCTAATCTTCCGGATCTCAATGTTTTGTTCAGCAAGGTTGACGCTCCATTATCAAAAGTGTTTCTTTTATGTGAAACCAGGCGTTGGGCATAATCAAGCCATCGCAGATCTTCAACAGGATTGAGACTTATGTGGCTATCTGTTCCGATAGACCACCTGCCATTTTCTTTAGCGAAATCTTTCAACCGGAAAATCCCATCACCCAAATTACCCTCAGTGCCCGGGCATAGCACCACGTTTGCTTTGCTTTTACCCAGCTGAATTACTTCAGCATCATCCAGGTGAGTACAGTGTACCAGGTGGAATTGTTCATCCAGCGGAAGGTGGTTCAGCAACCATTCAACTGGTCTTTGTTTTAATGTGGACAAACAATCTTCAACTTCTTTTAATTGTTCAGCTGCGTGGAGATGAAAGGGGATGTTTTTCGGTCCCTGTTCATAAGTCCTGACGATATCGTCAGCATCAACAGCACGAAGAGAATGCACACCAAAACCTAATCTGGCGTGTTGGTTTTGCGCAACAATCTGTGAGGTATCATCCAGTAAGTGAAAATATTCATCAATAGTTTTCGAAATAAATCTTATCTGTCTTGCCTGAGGAGGCAATCCAAATCCTCCCCGCTGATAAAATACGGGCACAAGTGTAATTTTTATTCCGGCTGTCGTGGCGGCTGCAAGAAGACGTTCTCCCATTTCAGCCAGATTTGCATAGGGCTTTCCGTTTTTATCGTGGTGCAGATAATGAAATTCTGCAACATGTGTGTAGCCTTTTCGAAGCATCTCCACATACAACATGGCAGCAACAGCTTCCATTTGATCTGGTTCCATCAGCATAGCACATTTATACATCGCTTCGCGCCAACTCCAAAAATCGTCTGAAGAACCCGGTTGATGAATCTCTGCCATACCCGCCATCGCAAACTGAAAAGCATGTGAGTGCGCATTTTGAAATCCGGGAAGCGCAAGGCCTTTTACATATTCAATAGGTATTGCATTGGCAGGAGGGACTTCGGATAGATAATGAATTAATCCTGAATCGTCAACACCAACATAGGCTGGTGAAACCCATCCTTCTTCCATCAGCAATCCTTTGAATTGAAAATACTTCATGTGGTTTTCGATTATTCATTCAAAAGTACACTGATCAGGTTTTGGAAGGTTTGAGAAAGCAGTTTCTTCATTTTTTCTGAACGTAAATGATCATACGCTGTTTCTTCATCATTCATGTAGTTAACCTTGGTCATTTCGAGTTGCAATGCGTGCTGATTAATTTCGGGTTTGCCGAACGTTCTTGTGATCGTTCCTCCTTTAAATGGATGATTATGATTTAAGGAATAATCAGAAGACGATAAAGAGTCGTGTGCAGCCTCAATAAGTTTTTTAGCTGCAGACTTTTCATCTGAATCACCCAGGATCATATCCGGGAACTTTGCGGATTGGATGGTTGGAACAATTTGCCGGATGGAATGACAATCCCACAATAGTACCTGACCAAATTCCTTTATTCTTTCATTTAATAAGGATTGAATTTTGTCATGATAGGGTTTATAATAATTCACATACCTCCGCTCCACTTCATTCTCTGAAACAAAGCTTCTTTCATCGCGGTATATTGGTTCACCCAAAAATGTAGTTGTTGGACATAGAGCCGTTATAATACGACCATCTGTATACAGCGGCTTGCTGTTACGATCACGGTTTAGATCAATTACCCACCGGCTGTTTACAGCGGTGATCATGGTGATCCCCATGGCCGGAACAAAGTCATAAAGCTTATCGACAAACCAATCTGTGTCATCCGGTTTTGAAATGAGATTTGGTTTATATTCTTCTGCTATCTCTTCCGGAAACAGAACTCCACAGTGAGGAATGCTCACAATGATGGGGACTTTTGCTTGTGTTGCTTCTTGTATTCGGAAGGGAAGCATATCAATATGTTCTATGATAGTAGTTACTTCTCGGGTATTACTTCCTTGATTTCTTTTTTTTCTTCTTTTTACCTGTATCCGGAATAGGTTGAGTAGCTTTTTTCAACTGTTCCTGAAGTCCGGAAATTTCCTGTTCAGCTTTAGCAAGCTCCTTCTTATAGGTCAGCAGATTTTCTCCAGCAACGAGTTTATGTTTTAGGTTCATTATTCGTCTGAAGCTTTCATCAATTCGCTTTTCAGAAACCTCACCCCGTTCAATCATTTGCCGGATCACCTGCTGTACTCTGTCCACCGTGCGCGTATCGGTTCCGGCAATGTTATTGGAGAATGTCATGATATCAACACCTGCATTAATCGCTAATCTGATGGCCTCCTCAAATCCATAGTTCTTAGCTATTGCATGCATCTGCATATCATCCGTAAATACCACTCCATTGAAATGAAGTCTCTGCCGTAAAATTCCGTTTATAATATCAGCTGAGAGTGTTCCCGGATTTCCATTCTTATCCAGTTTCATGTTTACAATATGTGAAGTCATTACCGCATCAGCATAACCGGAGTCTATCAGAACCTGATATGGTTTAAGCTCGCGTTCTTCCCATGTATTGGTAACATCTGCAATTCCCAGGTGGGTGTCATCTTTAGAGCTGCCGTGTCCTGGAAAATGTTTCAGTGAGGTGAGCACATTATACTTTCGGTGAGTTTTGATTACTTCTTTAGCAAACAAAACAACCGAATCTTCATTAGCTGAAAAAGCCCTGCCGTGTTTTGCTATAATGGGGTTGGTTGGATTTGAAGAAAGATCTACCACGGGCCCGAAGTTGATATTGAATCCCAAACCAGAAAGTGTTGATGCCGTAGCTTCGCTATAGAACCGGACGGAGTCTATGCTTTTTGATTTTCCTATGTCAGCTGCTGTGATGGTTGAGGGAAAACCATATTTGTTTTTTAACCTGTTGACCTTTCCACCTTCCTGATCAATGCCAATCAGGAGCGGAATGGGAGCGGCCTGTTGATAAGTCCAGGTCAATTTTTTCATTGCTACAAATGAATTCCGGGGAGGGATGTTTTTCTCGAAAAATATAATCGCCCCAACTTTACCTTCAGCAATTTCTTTAAGAACTGTTGAGTCAACTTCTGATTTTGGAAATCCGATCAAAATCATTTGTCCAATCTTAATGGAAAGACTATCCAAATGTTGAGCATACATGCAATTTGTTGATGCAAAAAGAAGTAGCAGGCCAAGGAAGTTCTTAAAGCTTTTCATAGAAATCTTTCAGTATGTGTTCCATTTCAATCCTTATCTCACTAACAGGTCTTACAAAATTGCTATTCATAAACGAAAAAATGAGAATACGGCCATGTTTCGTTACGAGAAATCCACTTAAACAATGATTGTTGCTTAGGGTGCCTGTTTTTCCAAAAACATACGGTTGCTCACTTTTGAAATAATTCTTAAGTGTACCCACAGTGCCTCCGGTTGCAAGCAAGGAGAAAAGTCTTTCGCGGGGTACCTCACTATAAATTTTTTCCCAAAGTTGAGCTATCGTTCTTGGGGTAAAAAGATTATACCGTGAGAGACCAGAGCCATCAATCCATATGGGTTTATCAGTAAGTCCCGTCAGAAATTCTTTCGTGACATATTTGATCGCGATGTCCGGATCTAAGGTATCGCTGACAGCGTTTGAACAGAGTAGCAGTAGTTGTTCAGCAACAAAATTGTCACTCTCCTTCATCATAACCTTATATAAGCTATCTGTTGGAATGCTATTAACATAGCGTGTGTCCTTTCGCACAGGAATATTCACCAGCTGTACATTTTGCTTTAGTGTGTCGGCCAGCAGATCGCGGGTAAGTTCAGGTGTTACTTTGACAGGAATTTCAAAGACTTTCTTTGTTGTATAATTTCCAGGATGATAGGTGATCAAATTGGATCCTTCTTCACGCCTTACTTCAGGTTTTGCCCTTTTCTCTCCCATAAAAACACTTTTCCTTAAAAAAGGAGGATCAATGTTCAGTCTTTTACTTCCGTTTGAAACGGTAACAATATTTCCATAAAGCGGTAAGGATGATCTTTCCGTGGAGTAGTAATCGTTATAATCATCCCAAGCCCAGCCCCTTCCAAAATATTCTGTATTGAAATTAGCTGGAGAATAAAATAAACGGTAAGTCGATGCTTCCTTACCAAGAAAATCCATCACCTTATTATTCGTGTGTGTTTTGGTGTAAAGTAAAGATGGGTCACCTGTTCCCCAAAAGATCAGTGAATCTCCACTTGTTGCATACCGTATGCCGGGAACAGAATCACCCAGTAGTTTCAGGCTGGCGAAGAATGTAAAGATTTTAGTATTAGATCCTGGCGTAAAATAGTGGGAACCTTTATAGTCGTATAATGTCTTTTTCTGAAGAGGATCATAGAGCACAAAACCCGTGTGATTCTGAAATTTTGCCTCAACCGTCTGCATTGTCCTGGTTACCGCGCGTTGAGAAACCGGAGAACAGCAAAAAAACAAACACGTGATCAGAGGGATAAGCAGAAAGCGAATCATCAGCTACAGGATAGTTTTCATCGAGGTCTCAGACATTACCCAAATGTAAAAATACTTATTCTGATACCGCAGGTATTGTAATACGAATATGGGTTCCCTGCCCGAATTCACTTTGTATTTTTATCTGACCTTTCAATTTGTCTACGGCTTGTTTTACGATGTACATCCCCAAACCCGATCCCTGCGATCGATCGGTTGCCCGATAAAACATGTTAAATATCTTATCCATGTGTTCTGGTTTGATACCGATTCCATTATCTGAAAAATCTATTCTAATGATTCGCTGCCCTACGTTTATTCCAATTTTCAGGAAACTCTTAACATCCGAATTATAATACTTATAGGCATTGGAAATAATGTTGCTGAAAATAATTCGAATACGAAGGGGGTCTGTTATTATGGAATCATTGCCTTCGCAGTCAAGTTTGGTTTCAATGGCGCTGAAGTTTTCAAGGTATTCAAGTTCCCGAATGCAGGTGAGGGCAACCTCTCTTAAGTTAATTCGCTCCTGCGTTAACTCAACCCGGTTTACCCGTGCGTAGTTTAGCATGGATCTGATAAATTCATCCAGTTTTTTGATCCGTCCTTCTATTTTCCCCAGGTATTCCTTGCTGTTTGATGAGTCTGTGTCCAGAATAGCCAGGTTCACCAACCCCATAATAGAACTCAGGGGCGACCGCAAATCATGCGATGTTTTATACATAAGCTGATCAAGCTCGTAATTCTTCTCTGACAATTGATTTAACGTGGTCTTAAGCGCATCTTCCTGAGCTGCCAGTTGTGTATTTTGCCTGGTTAGCTCATCATTCAATTGCTTCAGTTTTTCTTCAATGGCTTTCCGCTGTGATATTTCTCTGGCGAATATGGCAACGCCTGTTATTTCACCTGATTCTTTTCGGATGGGGTTAAATGAAACTTCAAAAACAGAATCTTTCACCAGCTGTTCTTCGATGATAAACTGCTCACCGTTGAGTGCCTTCCCTACCTCCCTCAAAGCTGTCTTTTGCAGTTCCGGGGTAAGAATATCAATGAATGAGCTTCCAAATTTTATATCTGCACCGAAAAGAATTTTAAAGGATTCTGCATGAGCTCTGTTAAATGTTATATACCTGAAGTTCTGATCAACTGCCAGAATATGATCCGTGGTGCTTTCAAGAACGGCTCTGAGATTGGCATTGATTGATTTTATAATTTCTTCAAACTGCTTCCGCTGAGTGACGTCATTGACAAAAACAGCCACCCCACGAACTTCGTTTTTGCTATTGCGAATGGGGTTGAAGGTTGTTTGAATATATCCGGTAAATCCCGGGTACTCCAGATAATGTTCAGAAATAAAATGATTACCACGCAACGCACGTTTTATTTCAGATTCAACCCAATGAGAGTCACTGGAGTTTTTGAAATACTGAATTTTATTCTTTCCGATTTCTATTGCTGCACTATACAGGTTTTTCATTATCCGGCTGTGATTCTCATTAAACGCCAGATAATTCAAATCACTATCAACTGCATAAACCGATTCCTTTGTACTCTCAAGTATTCCGCGAAGGTTAGCGTTAAGCTGATTTATTTTTTCCTCGGTTCCTTTAATGTGGGTGATGTCGGTAATAAAACCAATTACAAACTTTTCATTATGCTCATTACGGTACCGGGATTTTACTGTGAGAAGTTCATGAACCTGCCCATCGGTCGTTGTTATGCGCTCATGATTATGAATGGTTTTACCCGTTCGAAGAACTTCATCATCAATTTTCCAGAAGCCCTTAACCTCTTTTGCAGGAATGAAATCTTTGTCTGTTTTTCCCATGAGCTGCTCATGTGTTTTGCCCATCAGATCTGCAAAGTGTTTGTTGAACAAAATCCAGCGGTGCTTTTCGTCTTTCACAAAGATTGGAGCCCCAACCGTATTTATAATATTGTTCAAAAAATTGCGGGAGTCGATAAGGTCGGAGGCGGCTTGCTTCTCCCGGGAAATATCACGAATACTTCCTACAAAATAACTCTTCTTACCGATCTGGTGAATCAGACTAGTGTTTAGAATACCCCAGAATTGTTTTCCGTCCTTTTTTCTGAATAAGGTTTCTTCGCCTTTTAGCTTTTTTGATTTCAGCAAAACATCAACGATCCTTTTACGATCGCTATCATTAGCGTAAACATCTGCTGGTTTAATCTTCTGAACTTCCTTAAAACTCCTGTAATTAAACATCTTGAGAAAAGCATCATTTACATAAATGAATTTCTCCCCCACAATACCCATGTAAATTCCCTCGGATAAATTCTGATTTATGGTTTCAAGAAGCTGTTGGCTTTGTCTTACTTTTTCCTCAGCTATCCTACTTTCGGTTACGTCTCTGAAATTTGAGACTATACCATTGATTTCCGGGATATTCGTAAAGTTGGTTAGCCTGGATTCTGCCCAGAAGAAATGACCTTTTTTATGCCTTATGCGTTGAAAGAAATTAATGCTTTGCCCTGGCTTTTGAAGTACACTATGAAAAATTTCACGGGCCTCCTCTACATCATCAGATTGCAAGAACTTTTTGCCATCCTTTCCTATCAGTTCTTTATCCGGATATCCGGTAATCTTCTGCGCTGATTTACTGGCAAACTTTATTTTGCCTTTTTGATCATACACAACGATACCTTCATGCAAATTTTGAATGAGTGCCTGAAAGCCCTTTTCACTTAACTGGTGA
Source organism: Ohtaekwangia sp. (assembly GCA_036503775.1). Taxonomy (GTDB): domain Bacteria; phylum Bacteroidota; class Bacteroidia; order Cytophagales; family Cyclobacteriaceae; genus Ohtaekwangia. The sequence goes on along the minus strand of DASXWH010000170.1, from coordinate 2,619 downwards.
ACTCCTTTTTTCTTCAATGCCATGGGTATTCAGGTACTATAAATCAGAGAAGAAACTGTCAGGAAGGTCTTCTTCAATTTTTACATTCTTTACATACCCGTCTGATAAAAGTATCTTTCCGTATTTGCTATACTTCTCAAAGGATATCGCCAGAGAATCCCCATTGCGAACACAATTGCATCTCTTTATTAAATTGTCATCAAGAGCAACCAGTAATTGAAAGTGGTCAAAATATACTGACGAATCTTTTTCATTTGAGCCTTCCAGAATATTGTATTTTACCCCACCATCTTCCTGCTCTCCCTCGTATATAAGTTTTGCTCCGGGCGCTTTAAGATTAAAAGGCATCGTTAAAATCTGAGCACTTTCGCGAAAGGCCAGGCGCACAGAGTCAAGCCGTTGGTTTATTGTACTTTTATCTGTGACTTCTGTGCCATTCATTTTCATCTTAGCATCATGGGTAGCTGTGCCGAATAAACAAACAAAATCTCTTTCGGATGATTTTGCTCTAACGCGCCCGCTCACTTTATCCCATGTAAAGTTCCAGGCGTTAAAACTCCATGACAGAGCACGTACATCATTCCACGCATGAAAGCCTCCGGCTGCAGATGCAATACTGTCTGCAAGTTGTACCGCTGCTGGTTCGGAGAAATCCGGATCAAATACAGGCACTGATACAGGTCTGGAAATATTATCCGTTGTTTTCGTTTTACACGAAAACAATATCAAAATTATAAGGATTGGTATAATGCGGATTTTCAATGTCATAACAAGAGGGTTAAAAAACCGAATGAGTGAATTTAATTAAAAATTATTCCCCTTGTTTATCGCCCTCCGCTGACGTATTGGTTTTGGGTGTTAAGAAACGGTACAGCCCACTATTTGAATCCAGCGAGCGAAGCATCAAATTCCGGAGATATCCTTCCACCGGTAAAATCAGGAATGCAACAAATACCTGCATGAAGAAATCCGTAACCGGACTGGCCCGTGTTTCAAATGTTTCGCTGATTACGGTCTGAATAAATTGTATCAGCATGATTATCGTGAGCAGAGAAAGAAGCCGGCTTATAATGCGAAATCGTGTACTTAATCTGAACGACAACAAAACAAAAGCAGCAAAAACAAAAAACTCCAACGCATAGAACCATGGACGTTTCCAGTAAGGAGGAAGTACTTCGAAGGATAGGGCAGGAAGCTCAGAGATTCTGCCCAGCACATCCCTGGACTCAAACAGTAATGTATAATCGCCAGCCGGTAAATAGGGGAAGTCAACAATGTTATACTGAGTTGACCATTCTGACCATACATTCTCCAGACCCTTCAGCTGATACCGATATTCAATAGCTTCTGCTGCCAGATAGTCGGGTTTGCTGACCTCAAAGGATATTGATTGCTTATTTTCCGCCAGGTCAAGGTTTTCAGGATTTACCTGTATTCCACCGTGATTAACAGCGCGTAAGAACAAAGGATAACCGGAGTCATAGGGTGTGAACATTTCACCAAAAAATTTGAATAACTCGTTGTTGTCTGTGATTATCCAAAGATTCTCTGAGTCAGCTTCAACCGAAATAAAGCGGAGGCTTTTGGAAAGATTTAACAACTGTAAATTACTCTGTCCCTTTTCCTTAGCCAGAAGCGTCCAGTGATGGGCGTCCTTGAAAAGGACACTTCCTTTATTAGCGGTATACTGAACAGGGTGCGGCAGTGAGTCAATAGAAACAAAAAGATTTTTAGAGGCATCGTAGCTAAAAAAACCTTCGGTATTGGCGACAATAATTTCATTTCCGAGAATCAGGCCGACTACATCATCAAATGCAGGGTTTTTGATTTCTGTACTTACAATGTCTTTTATTTCACCTTTATCAAGTTTAAGATTATAAGCTTTATCAAGCGCAAAGAGCCAAACGTCATCTGCAATTCCATCTTGTATAAAACTTATCTGATCGTGCAGATTGGGAAGGAAGTCAACTGAAGTCCATTTATCAGATTGATGTTTGTATGTGCGAACGTCATCTGCATAGGTTGAGACCATCAGCGATCCGAGTACGTCAGACGCATAGGCGAGTCTCGCTGGTTCTTCCACAACGGTAACGGATGAGTTTCCTTCAACCTGATAAACTCCACCAAGGCCAACAGCAATGAGTTTTCCTTCGAATTCCAAAAGCTGTGTCACCTTCGCATCAATTCCATTTACTTTCCGGAATACGTACTGCGATGTACGCAGCACTTTTTCGGTTTTCTTTATTCTTTTATATCGGGGGCCTGTAATCGCTTCCTCATTAACCAGGTCTGCTTCCTCCTGAGCCTTGATCGGCTCATTTGCTATCTCCTGTTCAGCCTGCTTATTTCTATTCCTTTTTAAAAATCTAAGAAAGCCTTTCTTCTTTGATTCAGTTTCGACTACAGGTTTTGCTGCGGGCACTTCCGTGGGCTGTGTAACGGTTTGTTTTTCCTGTTTGGATTTTTTTCCCTGAGGCCTGACAGGAATTTCAACGTCTACATAATAAATGATTTCGTCATAGTATTCTTCTTTTTCGAGCGCGTATAATCCCAATGATGTTCCTACGTAAACCTTTTTTTCAAAAGTGTGAACACACAAAAGATTTCCGCTTATTCCTG
>DASXWH010000169.1:0-2719 GCA_036503775.1 Ohtaekwangia sp. | reverse complement strand
AGTATTTTTCCTATCCTTTCTGAGAACCTCAATAGCTAATGAAGCTTCCACAAGTTCTTTAAAGTCATTCCCCTTTGGTTGCTGGCCAATATCCTGCAACTGGTCTTTCAGAAATCGCTCAGCTTCAACACTTGGAAATTCCCCGATTGTATGAATGATTGCGGACATGAGTCTATTCGAATATTCCCCTCTTTCATTAAGTATCCATTTATAGCACTCGATAAGGTAGGTCAAATGCCAGGGTTTATTAAAGGTGTAGTGCTCACAATAAAGAAGTGGAATTGGATCGCGTTCAACTACTTCAGGGTGCGTTTTGAGCAATTCAAAAAGAATCTTTTGGACAGGAGCCTGATCATATCCTAAATCCAATAATTCCGCCAAGTCTTCAACCTGATGATAAGATTTTATATTCATCTCTCGTTTTAGTTCATCAATTCGCTTTCGGTTAGCAGCTGTGGCATCTGCCCTGAGTTTCGCTACTTTATCCGGTAGTTGTGTTAAATTGGGGTAGCCCTTGACATCCTCTGTTAAAAACATATCCGTGCTGTCAAGTGCGGTGAACACGGCTTCACTGAAATCAGGATGCGTACTAAATTCACTCAGGGCAGCGAATATTTTTGGCCTCATGTTGTTCACCGCAGATTTAGCAAGTAACAAGGCCAGGTGGTTAAAATAAATCGATGGGCTCCTTTTCATTTCAGAAATCAGCGAGTCAATCATTTCCGGATCAGTCAGGGGAACATTGCAGTAAGAAAAAAAATCAATTGGTTCCTGGCTGAGCCACGAGCTTTTGTCCGAAGGGGCAATAACCCTGGCCCAAATGTTACGGGGAACAGAACCAATCATGTTACAATACCAGGCAAGATGACCAAGCCTGAAATCAACGGTAGTCCAATTCGAACGAATTACTTTTTCCAATTCAGTCCGTTTCGCGTTCGACATTTGATTGAACAGATATTCACTCTCCGCGTTAATCTCAAGCAATCGTCCGCTTAGTTCAGGATCTCTGAAGGCCATGAAAATACCGTCAAGTTTCCATCGAATGCTGTCATGTTTTTGACTAAGGCCAGCATGGGAAAAAGTGATTAAGGCAAAAAGAACTGAACTCCGGAATAGAGAAATTGGCTGGTACATAGGCTAACCGTAGAATAGGGCCTGATAATTTAGGGAATAAATTCAAATTTTTACCAGGTGGGCGGTCGTATCGATTGGAGTGGAAACAAAAAAAGGAAACGGCACGCCTTGCAACATTTCCTTCTTTTAAAATAGAAATACAACGATAGGCTGAATATAACCGGTGTAATCGAAATACGCTGCGTTAGACGTATAGTAAAAAAGTACTATTCGAATTCATAAAAGGGCCATAAAACTGTCGCGGCTGACACGATGCTTCATGACCCAGGATATAAGTCGCCCGGGTCTCAAAAAAACAATGTATATTCGTCTGTGCTGCTCTAGTGGAGGGGTTGTGGTTATTTCGTCTGCTCCGGATTCCCAGTTACCGCTATGAAATACATTACACTATCGCTTTTACTTGCCTGTACCATCCTCACACAGGCCCAGGTAAACCGGCATGGAGATGCCAACATCGCAGTGAGGCGCGACACGGTACCCAAAGCCCTGTTAACAACAACGGTATTTTCGGATACCACCATCGTACTGCGCCTGACAACAGGTAAGCTGAATGCGCTGCGCAAAAATAACGTGAACCTTTCCAGCACCGCGTCAGAGCTGATGGAAAAGTATGAGCCCGCTCCCGCCCCACCGCCACAGCAGTCCGGTCGCAAAGTTATACGCGTTGAACCCGCAGGGAAAAACGTGATCTGATGATGGTACAAGCGAAACGGTATCCACCCAATTAAAAGACCCGAAGTCGGATACAGGCGTAACCATTGATTTCCCCGCTGCACCCAGTCCGGGAGCCATGCAGGACTATTCCAATGCCGTGAACCGTGAATTGAAAAATACAATTACGAAAATGCTTTCGCCTGCTGACTGGAATACGTACCAGGACCAGGAAACTACGCTCCGTCTGAACGTCTACGGACAGATCTATGCGCGCATTCAGCTGCTCACCTATCTCACACGGAAATGAAGAATCGTATAGTCATGATCTTCGCGCTGTGGTGCATAGCACCGCTGACTGCGGCTCAGTCCGGTAACGAAATACGCGACACGATACAGGCACCAGACTACAGCCTGGGCGCTTACCGCATCCCGTTTCAATCGGACTCCATGCACATTGAAGCGGACGAGACGTTGCCGCTGTTCCTGAGCCAGGACGATTCCGTACTGAAGTACTACCGGCAATCCTGCATCGCCTACTACACCTTCAAGCGAAACCAGTTCCGCCATGCCGACCGTGTCTTTGCGTGGCAGCTCATCTCATCGAAGATCATCTTCTTTGTTGTGATCGGTTTAGTGCTGGCCGGCATCTGGTTCGCCAGCGTTCAGTTCTACCGTGGCATGAAGGCAGGTCAGGAGATGCCGGCCACAAACCTCGAGCTTTCCGCGGGCAGTGTAAAGATCGGATCATCCGTTTTAGGGTTACTGATCCTCACGCTCTCCATTGCCTTCTTCTATTTGTATCTCGTGTACGTGTACCCCATTGAGAAGATCTGAGCCGTAGCGAGCACTTTGTTTTTGCCATTTCGTAACCTAAACCATACCCTTATGAAAACTGGAATGTATTTTTTGGTTGTCGTGCTCTTCGTATTGC
>DASXWH010000168.1:0-27263 GCA_036503775.1 Ohtaekwangia sp. | reverse complement strand
TCTTTGTTCAGTGCAACCGGATTGTTTTTGCTATCCGTAACATGCACAATTTTTTCAATGTGCGATGAATTCACACCAAACTGTGAAAGTTTTGGAATGTTCATTTCTGCAGTCCATTTTTTTATCAGCGCGATCAGGGAATCAATGTAATAGTCATCAGATTTATTGTTGCCCCTGGAGAACAGCTTTCCGACCCTTGCATACTTGTGTAATGCTGCATTGTCTGCACGCATAGACCGTAAATTTCTGATGGTTACTTCATTTGCCGGTGCCATCAGTGTACTGCAGATCACGCCATGCGGGATATCAAAGTATCCACCCACGGAAGAAGCGAAGCCATGTACGGCACCAAGTCCGGCATTGGCCAATGTTATTCCCGACAGGTATGAAGCGAAGGCCATGTTTGTTCGTGCTTCCAGATCGTTTCCGTTATTATAGGCGGCAGGCAATGAAACAGCGATCCGGGAAAGCCCTTCAAGTGCCAGGGCATCCGTAACCGGATTGGCTGCCGTGGATAAATAGGATTCCAGTAATTGTGTGAACGCATCCATTCCGCTGGCCGCTGTTGTTTCAGGTGAACAACTGAGGGTTAACTCCGGATCAAGGATTGCAACATCCGGAACGAATTTGTCATGACGAAGAGATTTTTTAAAACCCTGTTCTCCGATTTCCGAAAGAACAGCATTTTTAGTGGCTTCACTTCCCGTCCCGGAGGTTGTGGGAATGGCAATGAATGGAATTTTAATTCCCGAATGTTTTTTCGTGCCAACGCCCTCCAGGTAATCTTTAACAGATTCGCGTAATGGGATCATGGCCGCTATGGCCTTACCAGCATCGAGAACACTGCCGCCTCCAATAGCTACTACAACATCGGGTTTGTTTTGTGCTAAATCAGCCACGGCTGAATCAATCATCAATGGTGTTGGCTCTTTATCTATTGAACAATGTGTGATGATTAGCTGGTTTGTCCGCAAGGTTTCCAGCACGCGATGGCCATGGGAGGAAGACATGAATGAACGGGCACCGGTGACTAGCGCAATCCTTGGGCCGAATGATTTTACAAGGGATGGCAGAAGAGAAATTTTTCCTGTACCGAAATGTAAAGCAGGTGTAGCTGCAAGACTAAAAGCAGAAATCATGGGTGGAATTATTTCTTTGCTGGAAACAACATCACATGTTTAACGCCTTCACGAGGTTTTTCCATCCAGGGCGCTACAGTATCACGCCATTTCAGATAATGTGCAGTCTCTTTATGTGCTGCCACCGCTTGTTCTGACTGATATGCCTCATAGAGCACAAACTTGTTGGTCTGGTTGGCATCCTGAAGAATATCAAATCGAAGGTTGCCCGTCTCCTTTATGGAGTGTTCATGATTTTCACGCGTAGCTTCAATAAATGCTTTTACAAATTCTGGCCTGACATAAACATGAACGAGGGTGACTGTCATACGGTGTTGTTTTAGGAGTATGACAAAAATAATACTCTTTGGATGTTTTGTATGGATTACTTCTTTTTGCCGTCTTCTTCTTTCTTAAAGAATAGTGAAGTTGAATTTACGCAATAACGCTGTCCCGTCAGGGTAGGGCCGTCATCGAACAAGTGGCCGAGGTGAGAACCACAGCGGGCACACATGATCTCCGTGCGAATCATTCCAAAACTACTATCCATTTCGGTTTTGATTCTTCCACCGGCAAGTTCTTTGTCAAAGCTCGGCCAACCGCATTCAGATTTGAATTTCATATCCGAAGTGAACAGGGGATTACCACAGGCTGCGCAATAGTATGTTCCCTCATCATCTGTAAAAGTAAGGCTTCCGGTAAAAGGTCTGTCGGTTCCTTTCATCCGGAGAACATGGTATTGCTCGGGGGTGAGGACAGCTCTCCATTCGGCTTCTGTCCGATGTATTGTTCCAGCGGTATCTGAAACGGCAAGAAGCTTTACAGGCTTCGTACTCTTCTCCTGACTTTTAACCGATGAGTTGCAGGCACATAAGCCTACCAATAAGACCACAATTAACCTGTTCATCTGAAATTTCATTTTATCCATTTACGCAAGAACACGATAGACCGGATTTAGATTCAGATAAACAAATCTTTCCTGCTGAAGCACAGGGATGGATGCAAAAAGAAAATAGGGGCAGGCTAGCTTTTTTCGAATTCGTGCTCGTTAATTTCTTCGGAAAGGCGGCTGATGTCAAGTTGTACGGATTTTTCCCGCCTATAGGCTTCACCGATATAATCCAGCCATGCGGAAACAGATTTTTCAGGTACGTGGGCCAGGAGCCATACTAAAACTTTTCTGTCGATTTCATCGAGTTTGAAGAACTCCAGCGTGTTTGATTCCATACGTATAGACAGCAACGGGTTATTGAGTTGTTCAAAAATACCAATTCCAATCCATGCCCGGAGAATCCGGTGACACCTTTTTGATGTCATAAAATATTCGGGATGTTTTTATAAATGAATGAACATTCATTTATATTTGCTTCTGATGCGGACAAGAGATGAAAATAAGGCCCAGGCCATCCGGGAAAAGGCAATCGAAATGATTGTAAAGGAAGGTTTTGACGGGTTAAGCATGCAGAAGCTGGCGCGGTCCGCAGGCGTTTCCCCGGCCACTATCTATATCTATTACAAAGACCGCGATGATCTGATCATTCAGCTTTGGACGGATGAAATGGATAAAATGGTTGAAGCTACCCTGGAGGGTTTTGATCCATCGATGTCGTTCGAAGAGGGATTAAAGATCCAATGGATGAACCGCGCCCGCTTTTGTATGGATAATCCGGTAAGCGCAGATTTCCTGGAACAGTTAAAACATTCTCCTTACCACGTGGAAGCATTAAAAAAAATGAATCCACGCTTTCTGGATGCCATGCGGGATTTTGTTCACAATGCTATCAAACGGAATGAACTCGTCAAGCTTCCGGTAGAAGTATACTGGTCTGTAGCGTTTGCTCCTTTATATACACTGGTGAAATTTCACATGACAGGCCGGGGTATGCGGGGCAATGAAAAATTTGTGCTGGATGATAAAACCATGAGCCTGACACTCAAACTTGTTTTGAAAGCACTTAAACCCTGAAGTTCTAACCTTGCATGTTATGATAAATGAAGTGGCAAATGATGTTCTGGTTTTTAAAACCGACATCCGCGATGAAAAGGATCTGGGGCGTGTTGCAACACAATTAAACCGGCAACGAAATATCCTGCGATGGAATGTTGACCAGACCGACATCGATAACATTTTACGGATTGAATCGTATGCGTTTAGACCGGAAGACGTAATTGCGCTGATCAGTGAAGCAGGTTTCCGGTGTGAAGAGCTCCCTGATTGAAATAAAATTACTTACCTCTAATTCCTTTTGACATGAGTCAGAAAATTTTTACCCGCTACGAAATTATCATTATCGCTATTCTTTCCTTTTTACAGTTTACCATCGTCCTTGATTTTGTTGTGCTTTCACCGTTAGGCTTTATCATCATGCATGATCTTGATCTGACAACAAAACAATTCGGTATGGTAGTGTCTGCCTATGCCATCAGTGCAGGCGTCTCGGGATTGTTAACGGCCGGCTTCGCTGATAAATTCGATCGCAAAAAACTGTTACTGTTTTTCTATAGCGGTTTTGTTTTCGGAACGCTCCTGTGTGGTCTGGCCAACAGTTATTGGTTTTTATTGGGAGCCCGGATTGTCACGGGAATTTTTGGAGGTGTTATCGGATCAGTATCGTATGCAATCATCACAGACCTTTTCCAAATGGAGGTACGGGGTCGTGTAATGGGCTTTGTGCAAATGGCGTTTGCCGGAAGCCAGGTGCTGGGTATTCCTATCGGTCTGTACCTGGCCAACAATTGGGGATGGAATACCGCTTTCCTGATGATCGTAGGTGCAAGCATAGTAGTAGGTGTGTTCATTGCCCTTTATTTGAAACCCATCGATGCGCATTTAAAGATCAAATCGGAAAGAAGCCCCTTTCTTCACCTGATCAAAACGATTTCATTTCCTGACTATGCCAGGGCATTTGCATCAACCACTTTACTGGCTACAGGTGGATTTATGCTGATGCCATTCGGAAGTAATTTTGCTGTATTTAACCTGGGAATAAATAAAGAGAGCATCCCATTGCTGTATTTTATTACGGGTGTATTCTCGATGGCCCTTGGACCTTTCATTGGAAAACTCAGTGATCAGATCGGTAAATACAAGACCTTCTTCATCGGATCTGTTCTTACGATCATCATTGTCAATATTTATTGCGGCTTGTCCATAACACCTTTCTGGATGGTGACAGTAGTAAGTGTCATTATGTTTGCAGGCGTTTCCTCCCGGATGATCTCCTCTTCCGCATTATTGACCGCTGTTCCGGATCCCGCAGACCGCGGAGCATTTATGAGCATCAACTCTTCTGTGCAATATATCGCTGGTGGAATTGCTACGTACATTGCCGGGTCTATCGTTGTTCAGGAGACAGACGGTAAGCTGCGGAATTATGAAATGCTTGGCTATGTGGTTACTGTAGCCATGATCATTACACTGGTGATGTTGTATACCATTCACCGTTATGTGGCAAAGAAACAAAATCTTACTGCGGACGCCCGAAGAGCAGCATGATTGAGCTGAAGAGTGTTTCGGTTGTGAGGTCAGGTGTTCTTCTCTTTGAGAACCTGAACTGGAAAATAAACGCAGGCGAGCATTGGCTCATTACGGGAGGCAATGGTAGCGGCAAAACGGTTTTGCTTGAGCTTCTGGCGGGGAACCTCCATGCCACGCACGGGAAAATACACTATGACTTTATTCAGGGTGACTCATGGGATCAGCGTTTTACAGAACGAAGAGCACTGATCCATTATATCCCTACGCATGCTATTCAAACCTTCCTTAAACAGTACGAGTTGTTTTACCAGCAGCGTTATTATTCCATCGGGGATGACCGCATTCCGCTGGTGAAAGAGATCTTTGGCACAGACATCGATCCGTTGCACCGGATGGATTTCCTGCCAAGCTTCACTATCGATTCATTGCTTAACCTTCCGGTTACCCGGTTGTCAAATGGTCAGTTGAAGAAAGTATTGATCCTGAAGAACCTGGTTCAGCAATTGCCCAGGATACTTTTGCTGGATTATCCGTTTGAAGGTCTTGATCATCAAAGCCGTCAGGACCTGGCAGACTTTCTGAATCATCTGGCCAGATCATTCAGCATCCAATTGTTCATCGCGGATCAGGATCATCATCTCCCGCAGGTGATGAACCGTAAACTTGTTCTGCATAAACTGAATATACAATCCAACGAAGCATTTCAATCGAAGACGACTCAACAACCATCCATTAAAAATAAGCCTGTTCATCGTGTCACCGATTCTCCGGTTGTTGAAATGAAAGAAGTAACAATCCGGTATGGTGATGTTGAAATCATTAGCCGGATCAACTGGACTATCCACAAAGGCGAGCGATGGGCACTGACAGGAAGCAATGGTTCCGGAAAAACTACTTTGTTCAGTTTGATCTTTGCGGATCATCCGTTGGCATACAGTGAACAGGTATACTTATTTGGTAAACGCAGGGGAACAGGAGAGTCCATCTGGGATATTAAAAGAAGAATTAACTATCTCGGGCCTGAACTGATAAACTATCTGAATGCGGCAAGTCATGGCATTTCAGGAATGGAATACATTCTTCAACAGAATAAAGATGTAACACCGGAACGCATACAGGCTGTGATACATTTTTTTCAGGCGGATTCGTTCCTGCAGCAAGCCGTGAGAAGGATGTCATCAGGCCAGCTACAATTGATGCTGATCATCAGCAGTCTGTTGTCTGATAAAGAGCTGTTGCTGCTGGATGAACCTTTTCAGTTTCTGGACCATGAACAAAAGAATCGTGTTCAGGAGTACATCCAATCACACCTGCATGTGGACACCACTCTCGTTTTGATCACACATTATGAACAGGACATTCTTCGCTGGACTGATCAGCGCCTACATCTTTAGGTGGTGACAATCGGCTGAACTTTTCAGATCGTCTTTGCGTACTTATGCCGTATTGATATATTTACATCAATCAATAAAATGGCATTAAGTACTAAACAAATCGAAAAAATATCCAAGGCTTTGGGTGATGCCAACCGGTTGAAGATCCTGCAGCATATCTCCAAAAAAGGGGGCTGTGGTAACTGTGCAGACATCCAGGAAGAAAGTGAGCTGGCTCAGCCTTCTGTGAGCCATCACATCAAGGTACTAATTGAAGCAGGCCTCATCGAACCTGAAAAGGAGGGTAGAAACCACAAATACAGCCTGAATGAGAAGCTTTTAAAGGAGTACAGCACGGCTATAAGTCAGTATAAATTCGTGTAGCCAAAATTTTTTATAAAAATATATTGAAGAATTTGAATGTATCAATGAACCAAACAACCATTATAATCCGTTAGAGAAGCTATGCCCCATAACCGGGGTATTTTTTGAGATTAATATATCGAAACATTTAAATATATAGTTTAATCAATACGAATTGTTATGAGCAAAACCACTTTATCCTCTTATCAGCTTGGAAAAACAACACTCTCCAGCCGCGTTGTAATGGCACCCATGACGCGAACACGGGCTGTCGGCAACAAACCCAATGAATTGATGGCCGCTTACTATGCGCAGCGTGCCTCTGCAGGCCTGATCATTTCCGAAGGTGTTTCACCTTCACCCAACGGACTTGGTTATGCCCGTATGCCCGGTATTTTTTCAGTCGAACAAGTCAACGCCTGGAAACAGGTAACGCGTGGTGTACATGAAAAAGGCGGGAAGATATTTGCACAGATCATGCACACCGGCCGGATCGGTCATGGTCTGAATCTCCCGGGAGGTGCACGCATATTGGCACCGTCATCGGTAGTGGCTTCCGGACAAATCTATACCGATCAGGAAGGAATGAAAGATCACCCTGTTCCACAGACATTAACTGAAGAGCAAATCCAGGAGACCAAAGCTGAATTTATTACCGGTGCATTGAATGCTATTGAAGCCGGTTTTGATGGAATAGAATTTCATGGTGCCAACGGGTATTTGCTGGAGCAGTTCCTGTCACCGTTCAGCAACGTGCGCACGGATAATTATGGTGGATCAATAGAAAACAGAGCACGCTTTGTTCTGGAAGTGGTGCAGGCAGCAGCAGATGCGATTGGAAAAGACAAAGTAGGTATCCGCCTTTCACCCTATGGTATTTATAATGAAATGCCGCACTATCCGGAGATAGATGCTACCTACAGCTACCTCGCGGAAGAGTTGAACAAGATCGGAATCACCTATATCCATTTAGTTGATCACAGTGCAGGTGGTGCTCCTGAAGTACCGCTTTCCATCAAAAAAGCTATTCGCGAAAGATTTCAGAACACACTTATCCTTTCAGGTGGATATACACTGGAACGTGCTGAAGAAGATCTCGCATCCGGTTTTGCTGACCTGGTGGCCTTCGGCAAACCCTTCATTTCTAATCCGGATCTGGTAGATCGTTTTCGCAAAAACTTTCCGCTGAACATCAAGCTCGATGCCAGCACCCTGTACACCCCTGGTGCAAAAGGGTACACCGATTATCCGCTCTTCGAAGAAGAACTCATTAACGCGTAATACCTATTAACCTGTAAACACAAATTTATGTCAACGAAAATTAAATCTGTTTCCGCAATAGCCGCACGTATTGTGCTGGGGCTTATCTACCTGGTCTTCGGACTCAATTTCTTCCTGCAGTTTCTTCCAATGCCTGCTTCATCAGGAAGCGTGGCTGATGCTTTTGTAGGCGGATTATTTCAGTCCGGATATTTTTTTCCGATGCTGAAAGGTATTGAAGTAGTATTGGGTGTCTTTTTACTGGTCGGCTTGTTTGTACCGCTGGCTCTGGTGATTCTGATGCCCATCAGTTTAAACATTCTGTTGTTTCATGCCTTCTTAACACCCGGTAATACAGCCATGGGTATCGTTATACTTCTGGTTCATCTGTACCTGGCATGGGCATATCGCGATTACTATAAACCACTGTTTAATCGCAAGGCCACAATAAGTTTGTGATTTAACGATTTATTTTCCCGGTTAAGGCTGCCTCATGTTTGGGGCAGTTTTTTTTTGTAATGGCCGAAAACCACTGACATAGGGTTGTCACTGATCAGGTGTTGATTAGCGTAAAATAACCCCTATGGAAACCACACAACAGATCGAGATCAACTGGCCCCTGAAGGCCTTGTTTAACTATGTATCGGATGTCGACAATCATGGTACCTGGCGCCAGCGCGTTGTCAATGCTGCCTGGCTTGATAAAACCCGGAATCATTCCGGAGCACGGGTAGTAGAAACCCGGAAGCTGATGGGACAGGAAATACCCACGATACTCGAGGTGACTGAATTTCAGCCATACCGGAAACGTTCTGTCAGGCTTATGAAAGGCACGTTCCGGCCTTCCTGGACATTAGAATTTGAACCCAACGGAGAAAGTACCCTCATGACATTGACCGTAACCTGTCCTTCGTCCGGAAGAGAGCATGAAAGTGTAATCATGAAGCGGATGACGGAAGCCTCTTTCCGGGAGCTTTTAAAGCTGAAAGAAATCCTGGAAAGTGAAAATTAATGTGAAGTGCATCAGACCACTGACATAGGGTTGTCACAACTCCATTCGTAATTCGAAAAAAAACAGGTATGAAAATCAAAGAAATAAAACCCATCAGCTTTTTGTATTTCAGAACAGAAACCAAACTAAGCGAACTCGGAAACTTCTTTATGGTAGGCCAGAATCTGATTAAAGAAGCCGTGGCCAACAGACTTATGGTTACCGGACCTGTTCATTGGCATTATTTCGGGTTTGAAGGCGATCCACAAAAAACATTCACGCTTGAAATATCACTGCCGGTTTCTGAGGTGCCTCAGGATTATGATGGTGCTTTTCATTTCAAACGTACGGAAGCTTTTAAATGTGTTACGGCTGTTCATGATGGAGACTGGCTCACGATGGGAGCAAGCTATGGCAAACTCATGGAGTTCATTGCATCACAATCGATGGTACCTACTGCGATGAACCGCGAAGTGTATGTGAACGCGGATTTCAAACATCCGGAAGCAAATGTCACGGAAATTCAGGTAGGTGTGAAGTAGAACAAAATCAGAGAGAGATATGAAAAAAATAATCATTGTTTTTGGCGTGGTGATCGGCCTTTTGGGTGTGTTCATTGCCTGCCAGGCTCAAAGTCAATCGTTGACTAAACCAGTTATGAAATTAAATGCCGGCATTATTACAGCAAAGATCAGTGAGTCAAAGAAATTTTACACCGAAGTGCTGAATTTCGGGATCACTTTTGAGAACGAGTTTTATGTTTTGATGCACACGCCAAATCATCAGGCCGAAATCGGATTCCTGTTGCCCGATCATCCGTCACAACGCCCCATTTTTCAACCAGCATTTTCGGGCAAAGGTATCTTCTTTACTATTGAAGTTCCGGATGTTGATGCCGAGTACAAACGGATCAAAGCATTAGGTATACCTATCGAAATTGAAATCCGGAATGAGCCCTGGGGTGACCGGCATTTTGCTATCGTAGATCCGAATGGCGTAGGTGTGGATATTGTTACCTATGTTAGTCCGGAGAAATGAGAAATCAAGAGTTACTGCATACAAGGTTTGTTGTGGGGCCAAATCCATGAGTGGTTATAAAGTTCAGATACTATCTGTAACTTAAGGGAAACAAATCCCTCATGAACAAACATGAACAATTGATCAGGCATTTCTACAAGGCGTTTCAGAACTCCAGTTATACGGAGATGCAGGATGCCTATCATGAAGAAGCCATCTTTCATGATCCTGTTTTTCAAAAACTCAATTCATCTGAGGTGAAAGCGATGTGGCAGATGCTGTTGTCGAGCGCCAAAGATCTGAAAATAGAATTCAGCAATGTCAAGGCCGATGATGCAAAGGGATCTTGTCGCTGGGATGCATGGTATACCTTTTCCAAGACCGGCCGGAAAGTCCACAATATTATTTATGCCAGCTTTGAATTTAAGGATGGTAAAATATACCGACATCAGGATTCCTTTGACCTTTGGCGTTGGTCACGGCAAGCCCTCGGTGTAACCGGGTCTTTGCTGGGGTGGAGCTCTATTATAAAAGTACGTATTCAGCGTGCCGCCCGGAAGAGCTTAAGTTCTTTTATGCAGGCGCTTGATCTGACAGCCACCTGGTAAATTCTTTTTCGGCACTCTTTCTGCTACCTTTGGGTTATGGTGCTGGAAGAAAAAGTGCTGGCCGTTGAGCAGGTCTTCAAAAAACTGGATGATGATATAACATCATTTCAATCCTGGTCAGGTCTTCAGTGTAGCTTTGGGTGTGGCAAATGCTGCTTTAAGGCTGATATCGAGGCCACCATTCTGGAATTTTTACCCTTTGCCAGCTATCTCTATCATCAAAACTTGGCTTTAACCTGGTTTGAAAAACTGAAGGAATCTGATTCCTCCATTTGCCTGATTTTGAATGCCAGTCAGGAAGGAGCCGGATTATGTTCACAGTATAAGTACCGGGGGTTGATTTGCAGACTATTTGGTTATTCTGCCCGAACCAATAAGTATGCTGAGAAGGAATTGGTAACTTGTACCGTAATCAAATCAGAACAGGCTGAAAAATATTCCAAAGCTTCGCAAATGGTTAAGGAAGGAAGTTCAATACCTGTGATGAATCAATATTACATGCAGTTGCATGCTATTGACTTTGACCTGGCACGTGAATTTTTCCCTATTAACGAGGCCATGAGGCGGGCAATTGAAGTTATATTGCAACACTATGCGTACCGGTAAAGAAGCGCTTATACTGAAGACCTTTCTGACAGTGTTTTTTTTGAATGCTGCTGTTATGCTTTGTGCTCAGGATCTCGATACGGTGACTACCAAACCCTTTGATACATTCTGGACAAGGCCGCGCACGGTACCAAAAATCGGAGTAGGGGTGCAGGACAGGGCTTTCCTCGAAATCGGGCTTCAGTGGCATAACATATACAAAGATCCCCTGATCGTTGCATCAAAGGGTCCGTATTGTACCATAGATCTTTTTATCGATGAAAGTAATTTACTCTTAGGACCGAAACTTGGTTATGAGTTTACTGCGGGAGTTATTGGAACGGCCATCGACCTTACCTACTTTATCGATCAGAATTATAATGAACAGGGAAGCGACCGTGAATCGTTGGTTCTGACACCCAAAATAGGGTTAACCATCCTTGGCTTTGCTGATCTTTTCTATGGATATCAGATTCCCTTATCTGAAGTTGAGATCACGTCTATCTATCGGAATCGTTTTTCGCTGGTGTTTAACCTTAACCGGGATTATTTCAATCTGAAAGAAGCTCCGCGTAAATACCGGAGATCGCCTAAAAAATAGCTCCTATAATTAATTCCTTGATTGAACTGCTTTCCCGGGAAATCAAAGGCAGGGGGAGTTCGTGGTAATTATTGAAAACCTGCTGGTCGGTGATCTGATCCATCATAACGGTAGCTGCAATGATTACGGCAACGAGAATGCCGATAAGCAGGGTGAGTTCACGATAGGTAAATTTCCGTTTCATTGCTTGGGGTTGTTCTAATGTCATGCCAGCTTTATAGAACCCTTTTCTGGCCTGAATTTTGACTTTTTTTAGTTCATATTGTTCAATTGCGAACATGGCTTTTTTGAATCGTACAATGTACATACCGGCCGTATTGTTAAATGTTACAATCCCCGGACAAGATGAATTCAGGAATACGAACTCCTTTTATGCGTAAATTTGTTAAAGCTATAACCAGTGAATTGCGAAATATGAAAAGACTATGGATAATGTTTTTTACAGTGACGGTTTTGTTGCTGTCCTCATCCTCACGAACCATTGACGGAAATGATGGGGTGGTTCAATGGCTTACGTTTGAGGAGGCGTTGAAGAAATCCAAGACAGAAAAGCGCCCTGTATTTATTGATGTCTACACGGACTGGTGCGGCTGGTGCAAGGTTATGGATAAGAATACATTCAATGATCCCCAGGTAGCGAAACTATTAAATGAGAAGTTCTATGCGGTGAAATTCAATGGCGAACAGAAAGAGGATGTTGTTTTCAATGGCACTACTTTCAAGTTCGTGGGCAGTGGACGGAGCGGATATCATGAGCTGGCTGCAGCGTTATTGAATAACAAACTGAGTTATCCCACAGTGGTATTTCTGAACGAAGAATTCAATATGATCCAGCCATTACCGGGTTATCGTAAGCCGGAAGAGTTTCATATAATAGCCCAGTTCATTGGTGAGGGACATTATAAATCCGTGAAATGGGACGACTGGCAAACCAGGTATAAATCACCCTATTAATCAAACCAATAAAAAAGCCCTGACTGAGTCAGGGCTTTTTTTGATATCGTTGAAAGATCATTCAATCTTTAGTCTTTCTTTTCTTCTTTCTTTGTTTTCAGAAAATCAACATAGCCCAGGGCAGTTGCAAATCCGGCTAACACGGCAACAATGGCAATGAAAAGGTTAGCTCCGTCTCCAATAAACTGTTGAAACATAATCGTAGTGGTTAACTCGACAAAGGTATATGTTGAAGCTTATCTGTAAAAGTATTTGATGTTAAAAATTCGTGACCGGATGTATAGATTTCAATGAATTCAAACGTTTCCAGTTCATTGGCTTCAAGCCGGTTAAGCTATTGGTGCCTTCGGGTCTTTTCTCAGTATCTTTTTCTTCTTCAGATAATAGAAGTTGAAGCCACCCAGAATGATAAGTACCGTCAGGATGATTAATATGATAAACAGACGGCTGCTTCTGAGCTCAAGTTTGGTTATTTCACCCTGCTGTTTCAGCAAGTCATACTCCTTCTCTTTTTGTTGAAAATCCATGATGATTTCCATTTGGGCAATTTTGCGGGTGCTTTCTTCACCATAGATGTTCTCCCGGTTTTCATCATACTTTAACTGCGCTTCATAAGCATCTCTCCATTTTCCCTGATTAGCGAAGTTCTCGGCAACGGTCTTATAGATAGCCGGTAAAAAAGAGTATGCCTGAAGTTCATTGCATAAGGTTACGGCCTCATTCAGGTATTTTTCGGCGGGGGCAGATTGTTTTGCTTTTGTGTAGGTGATCCCAAGGTTAATAATGACGTTGAGGGCGCTCAGCTTGTTGTTACTCTGGCGTTCAATGGCCAGCGCTTTTTCATAGTTTTCAATGGCGCGCTGATAATTTCCCTGACGGAAAAAGAGGTTACCCATATTGCTCAGTGGATCTGCAAATGCCGCACCTTTCTTTTCACTGAGTTGATAAGCCTGCGTAAAATACTTCATGGCATTATCGTACAACTGGATCTCTGTATGGAGATTACCCAGGTTGTTCATAGACCCTATGATTTTATTCTCATCTCCCAGCTCTACGAAAAGAGCATAGGATTCTTCGAGGTATTTCATGGCCTGTCCATAGTCTTTCTTTATGGAATAGATCGTAGAGATGTTATTCTTTGTTGTAGCAATTCCTTCTTTGTTATCTAACTCTTCGTAGGTACGGAGTGAAGTGATGTAGTATTCAAGCGCTTTATCGAGAGCACCTTGCGTACGGTACGCTATCCCCAGGTTGTTATAGGCTGCAGCCAGTCCTTTTTTGTCACCGATTTCCGTTGCCAGGCTTAACGCTTCGCGGGCATACCCAACCGCCTTAACCGGGTCTGAGTTGATCTGTGTTCTGAAAAGTTCGTTGAGGGTTTTTACTTTGTATTCTTTTTTAGCCGTATCAAGTACAACCAACAGGCTGTCTAGCTGAGAAAAGGAAGGTACGACTAAGCTGAAACAAATCAGGAGAGAGAGTAAGGTTCTTTGGATCATGAGGTTTTTGGAGCGATGGGCCTAAATTAAGAAATATTTGGCAGTGCCAACCCATGCGAGCCGTTGACATAAATGTCCTTCAGCCGAAGATATTGTTTGTTCATCTTTATGAAAATCTTTGCTTTATGAGAAACTATACCCGAATGCTGTTGTTTGTTTTAGCATCAGGCTGCGTCACCCCTGCAGTGGCCCAAAGCCCGGCAGCATCCGATCAGCAAGCTATTGAAGCCGTTATCAACAAACTTTTCCTGGGGATGCAACGGGGCGACAGTGCTATGGTTCATGCCACCTTTACCAAAGAGCTTTCCATGGCCACAGTAGTGAGGAACAAACAGGGAACTCCTGTAGTCCATTGGGAGCATACCCTGACGGATTTTCTGAAGGCTGTAGGCACTCCACATAAGGAAGTATGGTATGAAGAAATCTGGGATCTGAAGATCAGCCTTGATGGCGACTTTGCCCAGGCATGGTGCGATTATGCATTTTATGTAGACAATACATTCAGTCATTGTGGTGTAGATGCTTTCCATCTGGTAAAAAGTAATGAGGGGTGGAAAATTTTTCATTTGGCTGACACCCGTAGAAAGGAAGGCTGTACCATACCTGAAAAGATCAAAGCCAAGCATCCATAATCCGGATGATCAAGCCTGTGAGGTGAAGCCATTTTTTTTAGATAAACTTGACCCTGAAAAAGGGGCGGACAGGAATGGATTTTCAGGATTTTTCGAATCGCTTAAAGCAGCAATTGTTAAAACCACTTCCCGGAGCAGCAGCGCATGAACCTTTGCGTGCCGTGGCTGTGGGAAACACCATTCCTAAATTCGAACATAAGCTACCACCCCGACCCGGGAGTGTTCTCATTCTTCTTTATGAAGAAAATGGAGTGATAAAATTTCCGCTGATAAAACGGGCTGAGTACAGCGGAGCCCATAGCGGACAGATCAGTTTACCTGGTGGCAAGGCTGAACCGGGTGAGGATGCTGTACAGACTGCCCTCCGCGAATGCGAAGAAGAAATTGGTGTTCCTCAACATACTGTAAAAGTGTTGGGTGCACTGACTAATTTTTTTGTGATACCCAGTAACTTCATGGTTACCCCCGTTGTAGCAACAACGGAAAATCCGGTATTTAATCCTGATCCAAGAGAAGTGGCCCGGATCTTATCGGCAGACATACTGCAGCTTATAGCGGAAGGTGCTGTACTGAAAAAAGAAATTCTGGCAGCCGGAAAGTACACGATGATAGCCCCGCATTTTGATATTGAAGGAGAGGTAGTGTGGGGTGCCACGGCCATGATGTTAGGAGAATTCCGACACGTGCTGCTGGATGCTTTGTCGGCTTGAGGATACTACAAAAAGTCAATATCCACATTTAAGGGATAGCGCATCAGGTAACGCAGTGCCTGTTTTACGGTAAGATCTTCAAACAGCACTTCGTATAAGGTATTAGTGATGGGCGCGCGTACTTTATAATAGTCAGCGCATTTCTTGGCAATGCGTACGGTGTTTATACCTTCCGCTACTTCGTCAGTGCTCTCCAGAATTTCACGAAGTGTTTCACCTTTAGCGAGGCGTAATCCAATGGTAAAATTCCGGCTCAGTGAACTGTTGCAGGTTGTTACCAGGTCGCCTACACCGGCAACACCGAGAAATGCTTTTGTATTTCCACCCAGGGCTCTGCCGAGATAAACCATTTCCACCATACCCCGACTAACCAGTAACCCTTTGGCATTCTCACCATACCCAAGTCCGCTTAATGCACCGGCCGCTATGGCGATAATATTTTTCAACACACCGGCCAGTTCAACACCTACTACATCGTTGTTGCCATATACCTGGAAGTGTTCATTTTTCAAAAGCTTTTTGCCAATGGTGATCACCTCGTTAAAGTGACTTGCAATTACCGTTGCAGCCGGATGGCCTTCCGCCAGTTCTTTAGAGAGGTTAGGGCCTGCGAGACATCCTACACGTACAGCCACACTTTCTTCCATGATCACTTCACTCATGGTTTTTACCTGACTGCGATTCAGTTTCGCTACTGATTCTATTGGCTGATCGGGTGGTAGCGTAACATCAAAACCTTTTGTTCCATGAATCAGAATATGATAGGGATGCAGGTGCGGTGACAGCTGCTTCATCATAGACCTGAAATGTTCTGACGGTACGATCGGGAAAATAATATTGCATTCGCGTGCTACCTGTGTCAGATCATTGGTGGGATGGATATTATTGTGGATGACATGACCACGATTCTCACGCTTCTCCAGAATTCGCGCGATCACCTTTTCATCGCGTGCATATAACAGCACCTTCCGGTGTTGTGCTAATAGATTAGCGACTACGCTGCCGAAGTTTCCTGCACCGATTACACCAACCGGTTTATCATCAGATAAACTTTTCGAGATCATAGCCAACTAACCGGTTGTGGTAATAGTACAAAGTATTGAAGTCGCGGGTAATAATATTTCCCTCCTTGTTGATCAATAAAGGACGTTTGAGATGGAAGATACCTACATTATCCAGACCATGTCTTATAACCAGATCTATTTTTCCCTTTAAATGCGTAGCATGATATACTTTGTTATCGTCTTTAAGACGATAGATCTGCTTACGAACCCGCTTGCAGGTTTCGCGGAATTCTTCGTATTGCAAAACCTGATCTTCTTCCGGTAAACGCAAAAGGCC
The DNA here is from genome assembly GCA_036503775.1 of Ohtaekwangia sp. GTDB lineage: Bacteria > Bacteroidota > Bacteroidia > Cytophagales > Cyclobacteriaceae > Ohtaekwangia. The sequence goes on along the minus strand of DASXWH010000168.1, from coordinate 10,733 downwards.
AAATAAGTCCAGTTTAGGATGTTTCTTCTGCCACATTTCAAAGGCTACAAAAGCAACGAGATGACTTGCAAATACACGGTTGATCCGATGGTACTCGGAAACAATTTTTTGGCTGAGCATCCGGGTGTATTCATCTTCACGTTGTTTGTCTACCGTAACGGTTCCGCTGCTGACAAAATAATCACGTGTATCAATAATACGCCCTTGTGCATCGAGGCTGTTACCTTCATCATCAACATAATTCCCCAGCACATCCAGACCGCGTCCGATAGACACGGAAATGTTTGAACCTTTCGTGAAGAATTTAAAAAGAAATTGAATGAGTTGCCAGCTTCCGTACTTATCCTGTTCCGGGAGGTAACGGTCCTGACCCTTCACCGACAGGTAATCATCAATCAGGTCCGGAGCTTCCAGAACGAAATGGTAGTTAAGGGTTACCGGAACGATAAATATCTTTCGCACTTCTCCGGAAGGAGTGTCGATGTATAAATTCCGCTGAGCCTCAATAGTTGAGTTCAGCAATCCGAGTTTTAGTTGCTTTTCAATCAGACCTGATCTCGAACGCGTGCCGCCCGGAAAGAAGAGACTGTGCGCACCTTTCTGGATGGCTATGGTTGAATAGAGTTTTAATGTTTCCAGGTATGGCAGGTTCTTCTTCCTTCGGTCAACCTTATAGGCCCCGAGGCTGTTCATGAAGTATGCAAAAATCTTGATGTTGAAAAGATTCAGGCCTGCACCGTAGATGAATGCCGGAAGGCCAAGGGAGTGAATGACCCAACCGATCAAAATGGAATCCAGGTTGCTGAAGTGTGTGGGAACCATAACCACCGTACCCTTTGTAGCAAGGCTTCGGATCTGCTTAACCTTTCCGACAATATGAATTTTATCCCGTAAGGTATACCGGTTGCGGAAGAATGCACCAAACTTTTTTACCCGGGCACCATTCAGCAAACGCGCAAACCAGAATTTTACTACTTCGCGTGTTACCTTGTACGAGCTGGCATTAAAGTTTCCGGCAATTTCGTTGGCATAGCGGGCAACGATCCGGTGTAGCAGTTCTTCTGCTTTGGTTTGTAATTCTTCAGGAGACTTTCCGGTCAGTCCAACCAGTTCGTCTTTAATAGTTCCCCAGAATTTGGTTTCGTCTACCGGATCTACCCGCCAGCGGTTACGCTTCATGCGTTGCTGTTCGCGGTAAACCGTAGTTTCCAACTCGTCAATTAACTGTTTAGGGGTAGGTCTGAGTTCTTTAATCCGGGCAATGGATTTTTGCGCGACTTCCTCAATGAACTCTTTGCGGTTTTTGCTAAGCTGATAAACCGGCCAATCAGGAATATCCTCCAGTATGGGCTTGTACTTCTTATTCTTATTTTTCTTCTCTACGACTTCCATCGGGGATGCAAAATAATGAAAAGTTATTCGTTTCTAATTCCGTGAGCAGAAAGTGATTAGAAAGTAATTAGAAGTATTCCGCAGGGTCAGCGGTTAAACAACAGGGTTAGCCGATATGGTTTCTCTTCATGGACTCACTCAGGTTATTTTCCATGAGATCAAATTGTTTTATAACGGCTTCAATAAAGGCGTCATCAACAATCTGCCGGAGTTCCTGCTCACTGGTCACATCAAATTCATTAACCTTAAAGGTTTGTTCGAGCAGACCGCGTTCAAACTTAAGAAGGTATCGGTTGTTCCATGCAAAGAGTGTAATCTTACAACGTGCATCAGGGATTTCACCAATTACCCGCATGAAGATTGATGTTAGAAAGTAAATCCGGAGTTTCCTCCCGTCTCGGAAAGGGCCAGTTGATTTTTAACGGTCTCAAGTTCCTGTTCCAGGTTTTTATAAACGGGGCTGTTATGGAGTTGATCAAATTTCATTTGTCGGATAAGCCGTAAAAGCTCCAGTTCGCGTTTCTGCAAGGAGGCCTTCATGGCACGTGCATCAGGGTTCATTAAGGTAAGAAAAGGTTAAGGTTTGGTTTGGCATCGCGAAGATAACCGGATAATGATGATGTGCAGAAAATTGAACCAATTTTTTCTCAAAATTTGAACTGGCTCTACAACGACTTGTAAAATTGTGGTGTCAATCCAGACTATATAATGGTCGCTTGCCGTTACTCTAAAGGTATTTCCGTGTTCAGAGAGAACATCTTATATTGTAACTTATTCAAGCGGATTTTTGTTGATTTCAGGGTAATCTTATGATCATGAAGGGTGCAGTTTATTTATTCAGTTCGTTAAGACTCTTACTGATAGGTTTATTTCTGGTTGCCGGATTAACAGAGGCTGCCGCCACTCACCTTCGTGCCGGAAATATCTTTGTGACGCGGGTAGGAGACTGCAGCAGCAGGACGTACCGGATCAGGGTCATCGTCTATACCAACACGAACAATACCTCAGTTCTGTTTGGTGGTGATCAGGATTACCTGGACCTGGGCGATGGTTCTCCCCGTATTCTGGTTCCGGAGATTGGACCGGGTCATCCCAACTACGAGGTAATTGATGCTTCACGCGGAATAGCCACTGCTTTTTTTGAGATTACCTACACGTATGGCGGTTCTGATGAATATACCATCAGTTACATCGAGCCCAACCGGAATACCGGTGTTCTTAACATGGAGAAATCTGAGAACACTACCTTTTATCTCGAAACCAAAATCCTTATTGATTCCTTCTTAGGTTGCAGTACTCCTCCTACGCTTGACAATCCTCCGATAGACAGAGCCTGTTCAGGAGCTGCCTGGTCTCATAACCCCGGTGCCAATGATCCGGATGACAGCATATCCTATCAGATGGTGGTACCCTTCCAGAAACGCAATACAGAAGTGGTGAATTATGCACCACCAAACGCTCCGCAATTCTATACCAATTATGAACAGGGTAATGAAGCCGGTACCGGCCCTCCCACATTTTCGATTGATAATGAAGGCACGATCACGTGGGATGCACCGGGTGCACCGGGTGAATATAATATTGCATTCATTGTCATCGAATGGAGAGAAGTAAGAGGTGTACGGTATCCGATTGGTTTTGTAAGGCGTGATATGCAGATTATCGTTGAAGATGACTGCAATAATGAACGTCCTGATCTGGAAGTACCGGATAAGGTTTGTGTGGTTGCTGGTGAAACGATCACAGAAACGATTATGGGATCAGACCCTGATGGCGACCAGGTAAAAATAGAAGCTATTTCGCCTATTTTCGACTTTGCTACCAATGCCGCTACATTGTCACCACCTCCAGGTTACAGACCATCGCCAGATGTAGTGGAATTTGAATGGACCACTACCTGTGAACATGTAAAGGAACAGCCGTATCAGGTCCTCTTTAAAATTACAGACCGGAAGCCCGGTGGTGGCCTTGGTCTTGCTTATTACAAAACATGGTTGATCTATGTTGTTGGGCCTCCACCTACCTGGGAAGATGCTACGCTGAATTTAAGTCAACGGTCAGCTACGATCAGGTGGGATCCTTATATCTGCCAACAAGCCGACTCCATTCAGATCTGGCGCAAAGTAGATGGATCTGATTTTGTTCCCGACACCTGTAACACAGGTATGCCTGAGTCGCTGGGTTATCAGAAGATTGCAACATCTCTGGTGAAAAAACCAGACCCCAATGATCCGACTGTAATCATACCGGTTGTAGAATATGTCGATAAAAACGGAGGGCAAGGTCTGGCGCCCGGTGCAGTTTACTGTTACCGGTTGGTGGCGGTTTACTCTACACGAAGAGGTGGAGAAAGTTTAGTGTCACTGGACACCTGTGTTGGGCCTATACTGGCAGACGTGCCCATCGTCACCAAGGTCTCCATTCAAAAAACATCAGAGACAGATGGTGCCATCAAAGTTGAGTGGTTCAGACCCTATGAAGCAGATGCCGGACAATTTCCTCCGCCTTACACCTATGTTGTATTTCGGGGAGGTGGGTTTACACGCGGCAATGATTCTACTGAAGTAGAAATCAAGGGGCCTTCTACAGCGGATACATTGTCTATAACGGATATCGGATTAAACACACGCGATAATGTTTTTAACTACACCGTTCTGGCTATTGCAGCAGACGGTGACACGCTCGGAAGCTCCGCTCCGGCATCATCCGTTCGGTTAGAGAGTCGTTCTGAATTGAAAAAAATTACCCTGAACTGGCGGGCCGCTGTTCCCTGGTCTAACCAGATAACCAATTATAAACATAAGGTGTTTCGGGGACCGGAAGGATCAACCGAAGTCGATCTTGAACTTATTGCGGAAGTTGATGTGACGACCGATGGACTGACCTATGTTGATGTAGGGCAGCATAACAATATTCCCCTTGAAGACGATACGGAATATTGTTATCGTGTAGAGACCTACGGCAGTTATGGAAACGAAGATATTTATCCTGACACGCTGAAGAATTTTTCGCAGATCATTTGTGTGTTACCCGGTGATACCATTTCACCTTGTAAACCTATTCTGGAAATTAACCTGGTGAGTTGTGAAGATGCACTTCAAACCAATACGTGCGGCCAGGAACAATTTACCAATACACTCACGTGGATAAACCTGGCGGGACCAGAGTGTCAGGCCGATATAAGTTCGTATAGAATATATATTGCTACGTCAATGGACGGAGAATATACCTACTACCGTACCGTACCCGGAACCAACGGTGGATTTCTGGATACTGAATTACGATCGTATGCCCGGTGTTATAAAGTTTCAGCCGTTGATCGGTCCGGTAATGAGAGTGAGTTAAGCAACGCAGTTTGTAATGATAATTGTCCGCAGTATGTGTTGCCTAACGTCTTTACACCAAACGGTGATGAGGTTAATGACTTTTTCAGTGCCTTCAGTCTCCGTGGTATCAATTGTGTAGATCAAAGCTGTCCGCCATACCTGATAGAAGCCTGTGCACGTTTCGTAGAGAAAGTAGAATTTAAAGTTTACAATCGCTGGGGTCAGGAGTTGTATACCTATGAGTCGGGTAGCGAGAATTCCATTTACATTGATTGGAATGGACGTGATAAAAATGGTACGTTCCTTGATCCTGCCGTTTACTATTACATTGCTGAGGTTACTTTCATTACCATTGATCCTAACAAACGTCACAAAACATTGAAAGGGTGGGTGCACCTCCTGAAATGATCTCCGAAAACACCATAATTGTTCTCTTTGATGGTGTCTGTAATCTGTGCAATGGAAGTGTACAATTTATTATTAAGCGTGATCCTCGGGGAATCTTCAGGTTTGCTTCGCTTCAATCTGAATTTGGTCAGTTACAACTAAAAAAGTTCAACCTACCAGGTCATGTTCTGCATAGTATTATCAGTATTGAAAAGGGTGTCTGTTATCAGCGAAGTGATGCCGCTTTAAAAATAGCCAGCCGACTTCCGGGCTTATGGCCTGTACTTTGCATCTTTCGTATCGTCCCAAGATTCATACGCGATGCTGCTTATGATCTGATTGCATTGAACCGTTATCGGTTCTTTGGGAAACAGGAATCGTGTATGTTGCCCACACCAGCGCTAAAGTCACGATTTATTCAATAAGTCAAACGCTGTTTTATACCTCATTCAACTTTCATACTTTTGACGCCTTAACAGATACTTATGAAGGCATATATTTTCCCCGGGCAGGGTGCTCAGTTCACAGGAATGGGTAAAGATATTTATGACGCTAATCCGAGGGCTAAGGCAATTTTTGATCAGGCCAACGAGATACTTGGCTTTAAGCTCACCGATATTATGTTCACCGGTTCTGCTGAAGATCAGAAACAGACGAAGGTCACACAACCGGCAATATTTGTTCACTCTGTTGGTCTGGCATTATCCAACGATACATTCGCACCGGATATGGTTGCTGGTCACTCACTGGGAGAGTTCTCAGCCCTGGTAGCGAATAAAACATTGTCTTTTGAAGATGCATTAAAGCTGGTATTCAAACGTGCTTTGGCGATGCAGCGGGCCTGTGAAATCAACCCCTCTACAATGGCCGCTATACTCGGTCTGGAGGATAAGGTAGTAGAAGAAGTATGTGCTTCCATCGATGAGGTTGTTGTGGCCGCTAATTATAATTGTCCAGGTCAGCTTGTGATATCCGGTTCGCTTAAGGGTATTGATATAGCGTGTGAAAAATTAAAGGCTGCCGGAGCGAAACGTGCGCTTCCCTTGCAGGTAGGTGGGGCGTTTCATTCCCCGCTTATGGAACCTGCCCGTGAAGAACTTGCTGCTGCTATTGAGAGTACAAAATTCAGTACACCAATATGTCCGGTATATCAGAATGTTAATGCATTGCCGTCTGCGGATGTGAATACGATCAAGAAAAACCTGATTGCTCAGTTAACTGCACCCGTGCGTTGGACGCAATCTGTTCAGCACATGGTAAATGACGGAGCTGTGAAATTCATCGAATGCGGACCTGGTAAAGTTTTGCAGGGATTGGTAAAGAAGATTTCTCCGACAGCTGAAGCTGTAAGCTTATAAGAATTACATCTTTTCAACGGAAAGATTGTCGCCACAAATTTCAAGCAGTTCTTCTATCGTTTTATGAAGAACAGGATGAACGAAATAGGGTGCAATCTCGGCTAAAGGCAACAAAACAAACCTGCGATTGGCAATCTCCGGGTGCGGCACGGTAAGCTGACCAGAGGAAATGATGTAATTTTCATAAAAGAGAATATCAATATCGATATTGCGCTCTCCCCATTTTTCGTTCCGTTCCCGTCCCATAGATCGTTCTATCTGCAGAACGCATTTCAGGGCTTGTTCAGGGGTGAGCGAAGTAGTTATTTCTAAAACCTGATTCAGAAAGGCAGGTTGATCTTCATTTCCCCAGGCAGCTGTTTGGTAAACCGATGAGTTAAGAATAATTTCTCCCAATGATTCACGTATAAGACGGGATGCATGTATGAGATTCTGGGCACGATCTCCCAGATTAGACCCAAGCGAAAGAAAAATATGACGATTCATGTAATTCCAGACGCTACAAACATACTTTTTTAATCGACTTGGTATTGCGTAATTTCGAATCTTAAATTATTCATATGAATTTCTGGAAGACCTTATTAGCCTCATTTGTTGCTTTGGTCATTTTTACATTTATCGGATTTTTACTTTTAATCGGATTAATTGGAGCCATATCCGCTGAAAGTGAAGTTGTGATTCAGGATAAATCCATTCTGCACCTCAAGCTGAATGCTCAGTTCAGAGAAATGCAGGTGGACAACCCTTTTGCTGGGTTCCCATTTGGTGGAAATGAAAATCAGAGCATTGGTCTTATTGAGCTGAAACAGACAATTGAACATGCTAAAAATGATCCGAAGATTGCGGGTATTTACCTGGATGTGAGTTATCCTATGGCTGGGTTTTCAACCTTGGAAGAGATCCGTACATCTTTACTGGATTTCCGGAAAAGTGGAAAATGGGTGGTGTCCTACACAGAGACGATGTCAGAAGGCGCTTATTATCTTGCTTCTGTTTCTGACAAGATCTACCTGAATCCGGAAGGCGATATCGAGTTTAATGGATTGACTATTGAGATTTCATTCTTTAAACGGCTATTCGATAAACTTGAAATCAAACCAGAGGTATTCCGTGTTGGTGAATTTAAAAGTGCCGTAGAGCCATTTATGTTAGAAAAGATGAGCCCGGAGAATCGTCTCCAGCTTACGGAACTTGCCGGTTCGTTATATGGTCATGTGTTGAACAGAATTTCAGAAGGTCGGAACATTCCTGTCGAAAAACTGAAATCGTTTTCCGACAATATGGAAATCCGGAATGCCAGAATTGCACAAGAGAATGGATTGGTCGATTCACTTTTTTACAGAGATGAGTTTCACGATGAATTAAAAAGTAGGGTAGGAGCCGATAAAGCTTCAGATCTGAAATTTGTTACCTATGCCAAGTATAAAAAATCATTTACGGAGTATAAGAGTTCCAAGAACGAAATTGCTGTGATTGTAGCGGATGGAACTATTATGCCGGGCAAGGCTGATGTTCAACAACAAATTATTGGGGCCGATACTTACGTTGAAGAGATTCGTAAGGCGAGAGAAGACAAAGATGTTAAGGCAATAGTTCTGCGGATCAATTCTCCTGGAGGCGAATTCAGGGCGTCAGACATGATGTGGCGGGAGATTAATCTGGCCAAGAAGGTAAAGCCCGTGATAGCTTCTATGGGAGACCTGGCGGCTTCAGGCGGATACTATATGGCGATGAGTTGCGATACGATCGTAGCACAACCCCATACCATCACAGGCTCTATCGGAATTTTTGGAATGATGTTCGATATGAGTGGATTCCTGGGAAACAAACTTGGAATTACATTCGATGAAGTCAGAACCGGAAACTTTGGAGAGATGTATACCGTGACACGCCCGCTTACGGAAGGTGAACGCAATTACTGGCAGCGAAACCTGGATGAGCATTATGAAACCTTTACCACAAAGGCTGCGGAAGGCCGGGGTATTCCCCTGACTGATTTAAAAAGTGTGGCCTCCGGAAGAGTATGGTCAGGTCAGCAGGCATTGGACAGGAAGCTGGTTGATGTATTGGGTGGATTTGATGAGGCTGTAAAAATAGCAGCAGAAAAAGCTGGTGTTACTGAAGACTACAAGATCCGCTATTTTCCAAAACAGAAACCCCTGTCATTATTTGAGCAGATCATTGTACAGCTGGAAGAGGAGGAAGAAGAGAAAGTAAAAGCCGAGATGGGTGGGGATCTCTACCTGTGGTACCAGCAACTTCAGCAGGTTAAACAGTATCAAGGCACACAGGCCCGTTTACCTTTCCAATTTGTGATTCAATAACTGACCGATAACCATACACATGACTACACGTAATAACTGGACACGCGAAGAGATTAAGGAAATATACAATCAGCCGGTTCTCGATCTGATTTATAAAGCAGCATCTGTTCACCGTCAGCATCATGATCCGCAGGAAGTACAGGTTTGTACATTACTGTCAGTAAAAACCGGTGGTTGTCCTGAAGACTGTAGTTATTGCCCTCAGGCTGCCCGATATCACACCGATGTTAAAGTACAGAAGCTGATGGAGGTTAAAGAGGTTATCAGCAAAGCTGTTGAAGCAAAGGAAGCAGGAAGCACCCGGTTTTGCATGGGTGCTGCGTGGCGGGAAGTTCGGGACAACCGTGATTTCGATAATGTGATTGAAATGGTGAAAGGTGTAAACTCTCTCGGTCTAGAAGTTTGCTGCACCTTGGGAATGCTCACGCCAGAGCAAGCGTTGAAGTTAAAAGAAGCGGGCTTGTATGCGTATAATCATAACCTGGATACCAGCGAAGAGTTTTATGATGACATCATTACCACCCGAACATATAAAGACCGCCTCGACACACTGGAACATGTTCGCGAAGCTAAAATATCTGTCTGCTCAGGTGGCATCATTGGAATGGGTGAGCAGGAAGAAGACCGGATTGGAATGCTTCATACACTGGCTACGTTACCCGAACATCCTGAATCTGTGCCTGTAAATGCATTGGTACCGGTCGAAGGAACACCTTTAGAGGATCAGGAAAAAGTTTCCATCTGGGAGATGGTGCGTATGATTGCCACCGCCCGTATTTTAATGCCTCATGCTATGGTACGGTTATCTGCCGGAAGAGTACGCATGAATCTGGAGGAACAGGCACTGTGCTTTCTTGCTGGTGCCAATAGTATCTTCGCGGGAGACAAGTTGCTCACTACGCCAAACCCAGGCTACATAAAAGATCAGGAGATGTTTCAACAGCTACAGCTGAAACCCCGGTCTTCCTTCAAGAACTAAATCAGGGACTTTTACCTTACGATTGTTAGGAAAATTGCAGCTAAAACCTGATGTAAGTTTTATATCAGGTTTGAAGGAAATGCTATTTAAAGTAAAGCTTTAAGGGTGTGTATTACATACCTTGCTCGTTCACCTGTTCAGTCAGGTAGGCTTCGTTTACAATGTTCAGGGTTTAATCTATCGGTCTAACTACCGATAATGGCGATTAACCGAACCAGTATATGTCTGAATGGCGGGGTAACCACCATAATCGTTCAAAACAACCGGTATTGTTGATCCATGTCAGATTAGATAAAGGTTACCGGTCGGTCAAAATCTTAGACTCCAATGGTTTGTCAATCAGACTCCGCTCTTGGGCTGCCAAGTCTTTGTAAGGGACGCTAAGGTGGGCAACAATTAGTGGCCTCGTTGGAGACAGGATCGCTTGTGCTTGAACACAGGCGATCCTGATAAATATTTGGAAATCAGACGAATTTCCCTGATTAGAGCTTGTCCTCGATGATAAAGCCACCTGCAGGTTCAACAGCAGATTGCTTTACCTCAGTTGCGTTTACACCTTTGGTTTCCGTACGATTCACAGAAGCGAATGACAACGTCACTACCGCTGCCGCAGCAATAAGTAATAAGACTTTAGTTTTCATATGCTTATCGTTTAGTTTTATTTCAATTCATCTCCCATTACGTTTCCACCTAAAACGTCAGTATTTTGATTTGGCTTTACTTCTTCTTCTGTACAAGAAGTGAAGGCGAGTGAGCTAACAAACGTGATCATGAGGATGTAGAATAGCTTTTTCATAATTAGTAGGATTTAGGTTTAATTTCTTTTTTGACTTACTTTGTGATACAAATATCATAGGGCGTTTTATACTTTTTGGTTGAATAAAATTTTAGAAATAACACGTGTACTATAATTTTTTAAAGATTCTTAAAGGGTGTCTGCTTTCGATATTTTTTGTTTTCGGTTTCA
>DASXWH010000167.1:0-15659 GCA_036503775.1 Ohtaekwangia sp. | reverse complement strand
CGGATCACACGGTGGCAGGGGATCAGGTAAGCAATATGATTTGAGCCCACAGCAGAACCCACCGCCTGCAATGCATTGGGATTTTGGATCTGACCCGCGATATCCTGATAGGTAGTAACATTTCCGGAAGGAATACGCAGCAGCGCCTCCCACACCTTCACCTGAAAGTTGGTTCCCTTCACAAGTACATGCAGCTTTTCTTGTGCCTTAGCGCCTTCTCGGTGAAAAATCTGTTGCGTAAAACTGGCCGTGAGTTCCTGATCCTGATGAAACACAGAGTTGTGCCAGTGTGCTTTCATCCGGTTAAGTTCGGCCATCGGATCTTCATCCGATTGACAAAACGAGAGCCAGCAAATTCCCCGTTCCGTTACACCGATCAGGCAAAGGCCGAATGGTGTTTCATGAAAACCATATTCAATGCGGATACCGGAACCATGCAGTTTATATTCCTGAGGTGTTACGGCTTCAAGTGTAGTAAAGAGATCATATACCCGCGACTGACTGGATAGCCCGGCAGACTCTGCAGCTTCCACCAGGTTTCTGGACTCCAGCAACTTTCCTTTCAGAAAATCAACCGTAAGAAATTGAAGAAATCGCTTCGGACTTATTCCGGCCCACTCGGTGAAGAGGCGTTGAAAATGAAACGGGCTTAAATGTACTTTCTCTGCTACTTCATCCAGCTCGGGCTGTCGCTGAAAGTTTTCTTCCAGGTATTTAATAGCCTGCTCGATGCGCTGATAATTGATATCGTTTTCTGTCGTTGCCACCGGCATAAAATTAGAATTTAAGTTTTGAATTTGGCCTGCTTTTGAAATCATACTCAAATTTCATTTTAGCGCTGCCTTTATTCAACCTGCTTCTTGCTGAAAACATTTCAACGCTGCGAATGATCTGCTTTGGATTTCAATTACCATTTACGGTATTCCAGCTTCATACAATGACCACAGGGTCTGTATCCCTTAGCCCATGCTTCTGACGCATTTCCAAAAAACACACGATTATGTTTCTTCATCCGCTTTCCGGATTTACATGTTAATGTCCCGTAAATTCTCAGCTTCCTGTTTCCGGCAAATACGATTACTCCTTTCCGAATGAGACTTCTCAGTTGTGAATCATTGATGTCCTGGTGAAATATCATACGGGAATATCGATTGATCCGGATGACAATACATTACGCGGCATCATGAAAAATTATCCCCAGCGAATAACGCACACCGGACGTAATCTCACTCACTCCGTGTTTCATGGTAGTTCTATAGTATCCGCGCGCTCCCTTCACCGGACGGAAATTCGTAGTAAAGATCAGAGCATCACCCTGATCCGGGCTTAATACCACGGCTTTGGATTGTGCACGGGGTACCTGTTCGGTCAATACAAACTCTCCACCTTCATGATCTCTGCCAGTTTGCGTGAGTACAAAAACAACCTGAAACGGAAAATAGATCTCACCATACAGATCCTGATGCAACGTATTGTAGCCACCCGCTTCATAACGCAGTATCAATGGTGTGGGTCTGAGTTGCCCTTTCGCGTGACAAGATTCGATCAGGTGGTTGTGTTGACGTGGAAACCGGGTGTCCAGCGAAAGCTGCTTCATCCATTCATTCGCTACGGGTACAAGATGCTCATAGAAGCGCTCGCGAAGACTATGAAGGATGGGGGATAGGGGATAACGGAAATATTTATACTCTCCCTTTCCAAACCTGTAGCGCTGCATGTTGATCACACTCCGGTAAAGCTGATCCTCCGGATACAGACTGATTACCTCAAGGCATTCTTCCGGAGAAAGTACATTCCGCAGAAGGGCATATCCTTTTTCATGGAGGCTGGTTTGGACTTCACCCCAATCCATCGTTTGAATGTTCTGCATAAACTTTTTTCAAAACTCATGATCAGCATGAACGTATTCAACCTGTTTCTTGCTGTTGTAAAAAAGCCCGGAAGCCAGCGCTGCGAACTTCCCAACTTTCATTATTAATATTGTACCATGCATTCGTTTCTGATTACCGTGCCAAAAGAGTTTGATTTCGATCACTGCATGACCTTCCTGCAACGATCTCCGCGTGAACTGCTGCACCGTTGTGGTGAACGGAAAGTAACAAAGCTTGTGCAGATCCAGGGGCAGCCGGTTTTATTTGATCTGTCTCCGGAGAAGAAGAAGTTGAAGGTTGAAATCCTTTCGGGCGATATGAATGAAGCTGCTATCGCGGAGCTTACTCAATTTGTGCGCGAGTGGTTTGACCTCGACACTGACCTTAAGCCGTTTTATCAGATGGCCGCTGCTGACAAACTACTCAGGGATGTAACGGCCCGATTTTATGGTTACCGCATCATTGGTCAGCCCAATTTGTTTGAATCACTGGTTTGGGCGGTTATCGGACAACAGATCAATCTTCAGTTTGCCTACACCCTGAAGCAGCGTTTTGTAGAAACATTTGGCAGCAGAGTGATGTTTGGAGAAAATACCTATTATACTTTTCCGGTGCCCGGGGTAGTGAAGAACCTGAACGATTCACATTTGTTGCCGCTGCAATTCTCTCGTCAGAAAAGTAAATACGTGGTGAACATAGCGGAAGCTTTTGCTCATGGAGATGTATCAAAGGAAATATTGAAAGGGATGCCGCTGCAAGACGCAAAAGAATTGTTGATGAAAATAAAAGGTGTGGGCAACTGGACGGCCAATTATGCCTTGATGAAAACATTCCGCTATCGCGATGCTTTTCCGCTGGAAGATGCCGGGATTCATAACGCCATTAAAAACCTCAAGAAGCTTAAAGCCAAACCTACACTCGATCAGGTGAAACGCGTATTCAAAAAATATAAAGGCTGGGAAGCCTATGCAACATTATACCTTTGGAAAACTCTTTAATCTATGGCGCGTCTACAACTGGATTTACCCCAACGATTTATTTTTTCTACTGAGCTGACGATTCGTGCATCAGATGTGAACTATGGCGGCCACGTAGGCAATGATGCAATTCTCACGCTGATGCAGGAAGCCCGGATTGTGCTATACAGACAACTGGGGTTTGCGGATGAAGTCAGCTTTGAAGGCGCTGTCGGTCAGATTATTTCTGATGCACTGATCCTGTATAAATCAGAATCATTTCTCGGTGATGTGCTGGTGATTAAAATCGCAGTAGCCGATTTTAACAAGTATGGATTTGATATGTGTTATCTCCTTGAAAACAAATCATCCGGCCGTGAAGTGGCGCGTGGGAAAACAGGGATAGTATGCTTTGATTATGATCGCAAGAAAGTAGCTTCTGTACCCGCTGTGCTGCTGGATAAGCTGAAATCACTATAGCGTTTTCAGGTAGGCTATACTTTTGGGGATTTGTTCTTCGGCTTTGGGCGATTCATCGTCAATGAAAATATGTTTGATGCCCAACGTTTTCGCCTCTTTCATGATCTCGGCAATGCCTACATCTCCCTTGCCCAGCACAACGCTGCTTTCCGGATCAGCGTGACCGGTTACACTGTTCTTTGTTCCTTTCTTCCGGTCTTTGAGGTTGAGTAATATCCACCGGCTGGAATGCTTTTTCAAAAGTGCCAGCGGATCCTGGCCTGCCTGCTTGATCCAGAATACGTCCATCTTCAGGTACACATAGCGCGTATCAAATGTTTTTATCAGGTAGTCAAAGTAAGTTCCTTTTTCATACGACTGAAATTCATAGGCATGGGGATGATAGCAAAAGAGTAAGCCGTTTTGTGCCATGATCCGGCCGGCCTTGTTGAAAACGGTTACCGCTTTTTTGGCGTCCTCGAGACTGAACGTATCGCCCTGATGTGGAATCCATGAGCAGACAACAAACTTGGCACCATAGGACCGTGCATCATCAGCAACAGACTGTGGGAAATTTGCAAGACGCTCAAAATCGGCACCAAAGCTGATAACCTGAAGTTGATTCTGCGCCAGCAGCTTGATGAGCTCCGGAAACTGAAGGCCGTAGGTCTCGGTTAGTTCTACTTCCTTAACACCGAAAGATTTTACTTTCGCTAGCGTAGCGGGGACATCCCTGGTGAACTGATTTTTCAGGCTGTGCAGCTGAAGTCCTATCTCCTGGGCATGAACCGAATAACACAACACGAAAAATGTCGAAAGGAGAATGAATTTTGAGAAAAGCCGCATAGGCAAATTTTTGAAGGCGGCAAGATACCCAATTGATCTGAGGTGGCAATCGGCTAACGATTCCGGTTAGTAAATATTTGCCACGAAGACACCAGGGCACAGAGTGCCACAAAGAAATACGTTGTGAATCCTAGTGACCTCGTGCCTTTGTGGCCTGCATTTAATCAAGTGATGGAAGAGTGAAGTTATCCAGCGGGCTGGGCTGCTTCATCATCGTTTCAATATCTTCGGTTTTACGGGGTGCCAGCGCAGAAAGATTTTCATAGCCGCTTGCCGTGATGAGAATATCATCTTCGATACGCACAGCAATGCCCCACCATTTTTTATCGCACTTGCTGTTCTCCGGAATGTAAATGCCCGGCTCAATGGTAACGACCATATTCTCCTGGAGTGATTTATATGTTTTTCCTTTATCGTGCACATCCAGTCCGATAGGGTGACCCAGCCCGTGCGGGAAGAACAGGTGCTGATCATTTTCTGAAGCGATGATACCCAGATCTTTTAAACCTTTGTTAATGATACCGCGCGCTTTTTTGTCCATCTCGGCCATCGTTACTCCGGGCTTGCACATGTCGATCGCGGCCTGCTGTGCATTCAGCACCAGATCATAGATTGCTTTCTGTTCAGGCGAGAACTTTCCGGAGATCGGAATGGTACGGGTTACATCGGCTGAATAGCCGTGGTATTCAGCACCCAGATCCATCAGGATCAGATCTTTGGTGTTGATGGTTGGTTTATAATTTTCGATGTAATGAAGGATACAGCCGTTGTGGCCTGAGCCTACAATGGAAGGGTAACCCAGTTCTTCGGCCTGATATTTCTTGAACACATATTCATGAATTCCCTGCACTTCACGTTCGGACATACCCGGATTCAGGGCTTTCATCACTTCATTCTGGCCGATACACGAAATAGCAACCGCTTTGCGGATCAATGCAATCTCTTCCTTTGTTTTTACGCCACGAAGATTATCCATGATGTTATTGAGTTCCGTGGTGTTCAGATTGTTTTTTTTCGGTTCACGGTTCACAGCCATGGCTTGTGCGCTGGAAGGATAATTAACCTTGGCTTTGAACTGCTCGATCAGATCGTAGAGGTCGGATGAATCCGCGGGTACATCACGTACATCATTCTGAAAATCAAAAAACAGCACCTGGTCGAATTTTTTAAAGTCGACATTATACTTCTTGAACTCTGTGTTATTGAAGGATTGTTCAAGTCCCAGCATCTCTTTGGTTTGAACATCACCGAGGCGTCTTCCATTCCACAGCTCTTTGATCATATTACGCGGCTGCACGAAAATGATCTCATCATACTGAGATCCGTTGGCTGACGTCTGCTTGTTTTTGAAGATCAGCAACACAGCATGCGGTTCCTTGTAGCCGGTGAGGTAATAAAAATCCGGACTCTGGTGATATATATAATCCACATCGTTGGCACGGTTGCGAACCGGGTTGGCAAAGAATACAGCCACGGAATTCGCGGGCAGTTTTTCACGTAACTTCTGCCTGCGGTCGTTGTGGAAATCTTTGGTAAGAAAATCGGCAGGGGTGTCAGTGTCCTGCGCAAAGACGATGGACGTGGCCATCACGAAGAGACAAGTAATAAGGCTTTTCATAGGTTAATGAGTCGTGGTGCTAAAATCAGTAAAAACAACAAAGAGATAATGGCAGACTATATTTCCGGCCTCACAAAGAGGTGAGTGGCTATCCATTGATTCTGTTTTGATGCGAAGGTTTTGTGATACATAACCGGTAACGTAATATGGGTTATTCCAAATTCCATCCCGAAGCCCCGGGACCAGAATCCAGATTTCAGATTCCGGCATTCGATCTTTAAGATTTTGAACCTTGGATCTGGAATTTTAAATCTCCTCCAGCATATAATCCTTCCCTTTGCCGTAGCGGATGAGTTCTTTCAGGTAATAGTGTTCCAGCGTGAGCAGATCTTTCACTTTGAAATCGCCATTGCCCAGTACACTTTCAATAATAAAATCATGCTGCTCACCGAAGTTGATGAGCCTGTATTTTTTTCCGGTGCGAAGTACATCGAATGATAACATCCTTTTCTGGTTTAGTTGGCAGTTGGCAACAGGCAATTGACAATCAGGTGATAAAAAGTTTGTTAACGGCTACCTGTCAACTGTTTTATAAGTCTTCTTCTCTTTCGAGCATCAAAATAGATGCCTGTGGAACGATAAAATATTTTTCCTCTTCATAGATCACCTCAATAGCACCCTTTTGTAAAAAAATGGCCAGATCGCCCTCCTGCGCCTGAAGCGGTAAATATTTCACCAGATCATCTTTTCCTTTCCATACATCATCTTCATCAGCCGGTAAGGGCAGGGGATAACCCGGTCCGACTTTGATAACATAGCCGCTTTGAATTTTTTCTTTTTCCTGAACACCGGGAGGCAGGTATAATCCACTGGCGGTTTTATCGGATTGTTTGGTGGGTTTGATCAGCACACGGTCGCCCACTACGATCAATTTTTTAAGTTTGTTATCGGGTGTGATTTTCATGCTGCAAATATAAGAGTCGTTTAATAACCGGATAGTCTGATCATGCGATAGCGTGAAATTGTTTTCAACCTGCATGGCTGCTATATTTAATTTTCCTTAACCTGAACCTACGTTATGAATGATCCGATCTTCTTCCTGAAGCTGCACATTGCAGAAGTGGTTGTTTTTTTTCTCTGCCTGGCGGGTAGCATTTTCATCTATTTTAATATCAAAAAAAAGCCCGAAAGCTGGGGAATTAAAAGACCCCTTACCTTCAAATCGTATGCACCGGTATGGTTTCCGTTAGGTGTATTTCTGATTACTGTATTTTTTCTGAATCGTTCCGATGGTTTTTCATATGCCACAGCGATCGGAGTTTATAACGATGCCATAATCCTGGAAGGTGTGACGGAATCGGAGACTGAATCCAATGGTATTACCGAAACCACCTTATCCCCGCAGATCATCCTGCTTAGCAAACGTGACGGAAAGGAGATCACGCAACGGAATGTTGAGCCTATGTTCGTATCGGAAAACAAACTCTTCGCAGATGGCGGTGCATACTTCCAGATCATTGACCTGAACACGGGCGAGGTCCTTGAACTGCTCTCGGAAAATGATATAAAAGATCAGGCTGCTGCACGGACCAAAGAAAAAATTCACAAGCTGACATATTCCGGCAGCGGTTTTACCATCCAAACGGTAAAAGACAATCACTTCAAATACAATCCCATCAATGGTAAAGCAGACATCGACAATGTAGGTGCCAGTAATCCGTTCACTGCCATACGTCTAAGTGATTACGAATCCCAACAACCCGATCTGTTTCAGCCGCAGGTCATAGCACAGGCTAATGGCGGCATTACCCTATTGCTGAGTTACAGCGACCTGGAAAAAGATCACTTCTTTATTCATGCGGTAGATGACAAAGGAAAACTCCTGTGGTCAAAGCGGGACAGCGAGATATCGCCCGATCTGAAAGGTGAAAATTTTACTTCCAGCTACCTGGATAATAATACAGTCACCGATAATGACAACCTCTATTTTATAAACCGAAGCTATGTGGTTTGTATGGCGCTTCAGAGCGGTGGACTACAGTGGATCAGTGAATACTGATCACTGATCACGGATCATTTCTTCAGCACGGAAGAATGCCGGAGCATTGTTCCGATCTTTTATTTCAAAAATAATCACTTTCCGTTAACTTGATTTCCGGTTACCGCGTTTCCGGTCTTTGCCGTTGTTGTAACAAATTCATTTCCCTGCCGACTCATCGTTAAACTTTTATAGCTGAAGTGACGTCCTACTAACTAAAAAAAATCTGCATGAAGAATTACTCATTAACCCTGTTGTTCAGTTTGTTGGCCAGCGCGTTGTTTGCACAGATCGATGCCGGCTTGTTTCGCTTCCCGGATGTTTCGCAAACACACATTGTGTTTACCTATGCCAACGATATCTGGGTGGTACCCAAAACCGGGGGCCTTGCGCACCGCTTAAGTTCACCTGCCGGTGTTGAATATTTTCCGAAGTTTTCACCGGATGGAAAAACCATTGCCTTCTCGGGTAACTATGATGGTAATGATGATGTGTACACCATCGGTAGTCTTGGTGGAGTTCCCAATCGTCTTACCTATCACGGATTTCCCGATCGCGTGGTCGACTGGTTCCCGGATGGAAAACATATTCTGTTTGCTTCGAGTCGTGAAAGCGGTCGCGAGCGATTCAATCAGTTCTATAAAATAAAAAGTACAGGTGGCTTTCCGGACAAACTTCCGTTGCCGTATGCAGAATATGGTTCAGTATCTCCGGACGGTAAACAGCTTGCTCTTACGTTCCGTTCGCAGGTAGCCCGCAACTGGAAACGGTATCGCGGGGGATGGAACGCAGAGATCCACCTGTTCAACCTGGAAAATTTTGCTTCCGAAAATATTTCGATTGCTACAGATGCGGCTGAGGAACTTCCCATGTGGAGTGGCAACAGCATTTTCTTTTTGTCAGACCGCGGTGCAGAGAAGCGCATGAACCTGTGGGAGTACAACGTAACCACAAAAGCATTTCAGCAGCTCACCAACTTTGCTGATTATGATGTGCATTATCCTTCACTGGGCCCCGAAGACATTGTTTTTGAAATGGGCGGAAAACTTCACCTCTTCAACCTGGCATCACGCAAATACCAGGAAGTGAAGATCGAAGCAGTGACGGATGGAATGACCCTGAAGCCTGCAGTAGAGACGGCAAAGAATATTGAACACGTAGCGATCTCGCCTGATGCCAACCGCCTGCTGGTGGAAGCCCGCGGAGAATTGTTCACCGTTCCCGCAGAGAATGGCTATGTGAAGAACATCACGCAAACATCCGGAGTAGCGGAACGCTATCCGTCATGGTCTCCGGATGGAAAGTATATGGTATACTGGAGTGATAAGTCGGGTGAATATGAACTCACCGTACGCGATACAAAGAATGACGGCAATGAACGAAAGCTCACAACCTATGGTGCAGGTTTTCGCTATACTTTATTCTGGTCACCAGACAGTAAAAAGATAGCCTTCATTGATAAGGCCATGAAGATTAAGATCTTTGATATGACCACCAATCAGACTACAGACGTAGGTCATGGTCTTCGCCTCATGCACTTTGGCCTTGAGAATTTCTCCGCCAGCTGGTCGGGCGATAGCCGGTGGCTGGCATTTGATCTTGATCTCGAAAATGGTCACCAGGCCGTATTTCTCTTTGATAATCAGAACCGGAAGTTGACGCAGATCACCAGTGGTTATTATACCACGATGGATCCCGCCTTCGATCCGGAAGGGAAATATCTTTTCGTGCTGACAAGCCAGTTCTTTCAGCCGGTGTACAGTGATATTGATAACACCTTTATCTATCCTAACACTACGAAGATCGGAGCCATCGTGCTGAAGAAAAGTACGCCCTCACCGCTGGCACCGGAAAACGATGCTGTGAATGTGAAAGAAGAAAAGAAAGAAGAATCCACAGACAAGAAGGATGATAAAAAGAAAAAGGCTGACGACAGCAAAGACGAAGAGAAGAAGGAAGATAACGTAAAACCGGTTGACATCGATCTTGACGGACTCGAATCGCGACTGGTGTTGTTCGATATCAACCCGGGTAACTTCAATAACCTCAGCGCCATCAAAGGAAAGATCATTTATCAGCAGTTTCCAAACAGTGGATCTGACGATAAGAACAGGCCGCTGAAGTTCTTTGACCTGGAGGAACGGAAAGAAAAAACCATCCTCGATAATGTCAGCAGCTTTCAGATAGCCGCAGAGGGTAAGAAAATACTCGTGAACAAAGATGGTGGCTACTACATTGTAAAGGCTGAAGAGAATCAGAAGACGGATAAGAAACTCCGTACGGATGAAATGCAGATGCTGGTAGATCCGAAAGCGGAATGGAAACAGATCGTTACCGATGCGTGGCGCTTTGAACGCGATTATTTCTACGACCCCAACATGCACGGTGTAAACTGGAATCACGTAAAAGATCAATACCTGAAGATACTTTCCGGTGCCGTGACGCGCGAGGAGGTGAATTACGTGCTGGGCGAAATGATCGGTGAGCTCAACGCATCGCATACTTATAAAGGTGGTGGAGATGAAGAGAGCAGCCGGCAGTTGGGTGTTGGATACCTGGGGATCGACTGGCAGGCAGAAGGTGAATTCTATAAAGTGAAACGCATCATCCGCGGTGCTCCGTGGGATGCAGAAGTTCGTTCACCGCTGGATCAGCCGGGTATTGATATCAAAGAGGGAAATTATATTCTGGCCGTCAATGGTGTGAAACTTACTACGGCATTAGAGCCTTCCGCTGCGTTGCAGGGGTTGTCAGGTAAAACCGTGGAGATCACCTACAACACTTCACCATCATGGACCGGCACAAAGACAGCCATTGTGGAAACACTGCGTGATGAATCGCGGCTGCGTCACCTCGAGTGGATTGAACAGAACCGTAAACGTGTTGAAGTGGCTACCAATGGAAATGCCGGCTATGTATATGTTCGCAGCACCGGTGTTGACGGTCAGAATGAACTGATCCGTCAGTTCAATGCACAGCTGGATAAGAAATCATTGATCATCGATGAGCGCTTTAACAACGGTGGACAGATTCCCGATCGGTTCATCGAAATGCTGAACCGACCACCGGTGGTGTTCTGGGCCATACGTGATGGTGAAAGCTGGGCGTGGCCTCCCGCAGGTCACTTCGGACCGAAGGTGATGCTGATCAACGGATGGAGCGGAAGTGGTGGTGATGCCTTCCCGGATTATTTCCGTAAGGCCGGATTAGGTCCCCTGATCGGTGCGCGTACGTGGGGTGGATTAATTGGTATCAGTGGTGCGCCTCCGTTGATTGACGGTGGTGGTGTAACCGTGCCGACATTCCGCATGTACAATCTGGATGGCACCTGGTTCAAAGAAGGGTACGGTGTTGATCCGGATATTGAAGTAAGAGAAGATCTCACACAAGGTGCGAAAGGAATAGATGTTCAGCTGGAGCGTGGTATTCAGGAGATCCAGAATCAGCTGAAGACAAAAGGTTTTACACTGCCGAAGTTGCCTGCGTATGAGGTGAGGTAGGTAGTGGTATTGTGAAGAGAGGAACGTCCATCCGGTTCTGAGCAGGTCTCAGTGATCGGGTGGACGTTTGATTTAAGGGAAATCCATGACATCTTTGGTTACGATAATTCACCCGGAATGAAAAAGAATATACTGCTCATAACGGCTGCATGGCTGATCTGGGCATCAGAAATACAGGCACAGGCTACAACCGAGAAACAGCGCATCGAGCAGGGTGTTGCCTGGTTGAAACAGGTAAGTTCCGTAGCGGTGGAATGGACCAACAATCCGGAAAAGAAGGCATACCGCCAGCAGCTTCAGGCTCTGGTGAAGTCGTTTGGCAAGATCAAGGAAGACATTACGCTGATCTACATTGAGCGGCAGGCTAAAGCCGAAGGCATTGCCATGATCGGATTGCTGGATGAAGTTCACGATGCGGCAACCGATATCCTGTTACACCTGAAGGATGATAAGTCCCTGGATGATCCTACTGCTGTGCTCCTGAGCCAGGAGGAAGCAGAAAACCGGATCGTGCCGGCATCGAAGAAAGCCATCGAAGCACTCACGGGGTTGTAAGTCATGGGAACAGTACACCGGCCGTGATTCGGTTAACAGTCAACTTCGTAGAGGATTTAATCTAATAGATTATTTAATTTTAGAGAGTATCCGGAATCCAATAGGCATATATATAGACAAAGTTCTGTGTAGCCGGTTGTTGGGGTACAATTTCAAATGAAGATTATCATACTATTCGGATTGACATTTTTAACATTCTCCTGCGTTGAAAAGCGAGGTCTACAGGCTGAGCAAACAGACTCTTTACAGTCAATTTCAGAAACAGTTGACCAAGTTGATGAAGTTGTAAAAAAAAGAGACTGTAACTCGTGGCTTGATGAGGCAGACTCCATGCTATCTACTGGTGCATATTTAAAGTACATTAAGGAGAATGGACGTATAAAAATTGAATGGGGAAGCCAGAATTTCAAGCGGACATTGAAATATGATTTTGACTGTGACGTTGCGCCACATTGGATACCAACTATCCGCTGGACGACATCTAAGCACATCGGACTTAGTTTTGGTTGTGGCTCACCTTGCTGGGGGACAATTATATTGCCATTGAATGCAAGGGACTCAGTTTTTGAAAGAATGTATGACTTGGAGAAATTGCCGGAACGAGATCTGGTTGTTTATCTCGGTGGTAAGGACTATGAAAAGTTAATAATTGAAAATTGGGCAACCGGAAAGAAACAAGAGATAAAAACCACGATAACTTGCGAGTCAGCATTTCTTGGGTACTGCATTGACTCAGTAAGATTAGTGAATGATGATCTTTACATTAAGTGGGACGAGTCGGCAGGGCAACGTGATAACAAAAAGGAAAAAGTTGACATGGTGAGAGTGGAGATATGAAACTACGCCCAACAAATGTATACGGTTGTAGAGTACGTTCAGTTATGTGAATAGTTCCGGAGTAATTACACAAACAAGCTTAAACGCCAGCAAAAAATAAAACATATGAGCAAAAGAAAACAAGCGTATTCAAATCACAGACACCTGGTTCCGTTATACCACTTTCTGACTTTCGCTGCCATGCTGGCTTTGCTGGTAGGATCTGTTATGTATTTCTTTGATAGAGACAATCTCTTCTTGCCTCCTTTTTTGTTTACGCTAATGGTACTGACATTAATTAGTGTCTCCTTTCATTGCCGGTCATTTGCTCTTAAAGCACAAGACAGGGCTATACGGGCAGAAGAAAATTTGCGTTATTTCATGCTTACCGGTAAACGATTAAATCAGGATCTTTCTCTCTATCAAATTATCGCGCTTCGATTTGCATCGGATGAAGAATTTGTTCCCTTAGCCACACAGGCCGTTGAACAAAAATTGAAACCGGATGAAATAAAAAGGTTAATCAGGAACTGGCGTTCGGACTACCATCGCGCTTGAATGAAATGGTGTATAATATACAATCCGGGAAAATTCTGGGAAAGTGAAAACTAAACAACAGGATATGCATTTTGCAAAATTAGTACCCAGCGTCTTTTATAAAGACCTTTCGGATGGACTTAAACTATTTGTCGACTGTCTTCAATTTACGATTGAACACAAAGATTTGAACACTTCACAACCGTATTGTGTCTTAAAAAAGGATGGAATAAGTATTATGGTTTTTCAGGATGAACAATTAGCAAAAGAACATAATCCAGAACTAAGACTTGTAACGGATAATATTGAAGAAGTATATATAGCGGTATCTGCTTCACACCCTCATTTGCTTCACCCCAATCTTAACAAAGTTACTGTCAGACCTTGGGGTGCAAAAGAATTTGCCATTGCGGACGATCAACTAGGCATTAGATTTCAAGAATGGTAGCGCTGGAGTATTTAAATATAATTGCGTTACTTCCTGATTAAGTCGCCAAACATTGTACTCTATCAGGTTTCATCTTCCCATTTTAATTCTTACGTGGCTCGTTGTTCATAGTGTATTGTTATGGCACTATGGAATCCGTACCTCCCTGTTTGATGCGCGTGTGTATGTGGAAGAGGCTGCATATCTGGTGGAGCATGGAACCCTGGAAGATACCTATCGTATTTTTTATGCTGTACCCATAGCACTGCTCGCTGTGTTCAGATTACTGTTCGCAGAGAACATCATTCCTTTTCTGCTTTTTCAATGTATTCTTTCCGGGATGGCAGCAGCGGCATTGTATCAGGCTGCGGTAAATGTTTTTGATAACACCCGGGCTGGTTTTTTTTCCGCTTTCATTTTTCTGATCTGGTGGGATAATATTCAATGGAACACCACTACCATGACAGAATCGCTTTTTCAAACCTTCACCTGCTTTGTCGTTTATTTCCTAACCCTGTTGAAGGAAGGGAAACGAAATTATCGCATGCTTATTCTCCTGCAGGTTGTGTTGATATTGACCCGGCCAACCGGCATTGTCATTGTCATCAGCGTGTTGGTCTCTCTGACAGTAGATCACCTGTCTGTAAAAAGGAAACCGGTTATACAAACCGCGCTCATAGCGGGTGTGCTTCTTGTTGCTGGGCTTGTCGCAGGAAGCTTGCTGCATTGGGATTTCACGGAAGAATACAGGAAAGGTAATATTATCACCTATGCTGATCAGGTTGAAGGAACTTCCCTCAGCTATGACATCATGCGTATGGATACGTCAGCATTAGGGCCAGTTGAGTCATCTGGTTCTCCGATCGTGAATATGATCAGCTTCATCATAACGAATCCGGTTTACATTGTAAAATCCGGTGTGTTAAAAATCTGGTTTCTGATTTCGGCTACGCGACCATACTACTCCACGCTGCATAATATCTATTCCATAGGCTGGATGACGTTGATATACGCGTTGTACTTTTTCGGATGGAAGGCCACTACAAATCAAAGCATCAGGTTGTTCAGTCTGACAGCCATCATTCTCAATTGCCTGCTCGTTGGTGTTTCCTCCGTTGACTGGGATAATCGTTTCTATATTCCGATGGCACCGGGCATAATTTTGCTGGCCGGAGGCGGAGCGGCATGGATTCGAAGTTTCAGGTTTAACGTTTAATGTTGCCTGGAGATCAGGCTGATCAGCTCGACTTGGGTTGCAGCATCGTCTGTTGTCTGCGGTAGGTCCACGGAGGTGTGGGATTTTCCTGTTGCCACAGACCTTTACCTTTTTGCTGTGCTGTACTGCGATACGGTTCAAGATCTGGGTTTGGATTTTTTTCGGATGTCCAGGCCAGGCCTTCTTTTAACAAGGCGACACGCGGATCAACATTACCATTGATCAGTACAATCGCCAGGCGATTTCCCCAGCGGTCTTTACCCTGAATGGAAACGGTAACTTTTTTATTGAGGATTATTTTCTCGAGATACTTTTTAGCGTCTTCGCCAAACTCCTGGGTGAGCTCCGGGCAATCGATCTCTTTCAATACGATCTGATGAACTTCATTGTCACCGGATTTTACTTCTATCGTGTTGCCGTCAATAACAGAAACAACCTTCCCGGTAATTTCCTCAAGGGCATAGCCCGTGTGGAAAATGATCAGGCAGATGAAAAAAAGCAGTAACGGTTTCATAGATCACCGGCTATAGCGCAAAAATTTGACCAAAGAAAATAATCGTTGAATAGACGCTGAAAAACAAAATGCACCGCAATTCAGGTGCTCTTATTTCCAGAAGTGGGTGAAGGAAATTTCAAATACAGAAAGCTGTTTCCCGCAGATGGCACGGATTAACGCAGATGAAATTCAGATCTGCGAACATCAGCGTAATCTGCGGGAGTTGCATTTTACTTGCAGTACGTATCAATCTGGAAACGCGCCTTCGGATCACCAAGCTCAACGGCTTTACGCCAGTCGAAACACGCTTTGTCTTTATCTTTCATCTGATAGTGAAAGTTTCCACGTTGCTTATAGTATGAAGCATTCTTCGGTTCGATGCGA
>DASXWH010000166.1:0-12847 GCA_036503775.1 Ohtaekwangia sp. | reverse complement strand
CATTCATGCCCTACACAGAAAGGAGGAGCAAAAGGTTTTTTGCCAAACACATCGAGTACCTTCTGGTCAAGGAAATGAACATGTACACCCAGCTGAATGGCTTTAGTGAAATTATGAAACAGAAAAATAGCATCACCGTCACAACGCGAGGCAGCAAATGGCCTGACAAGTGCTTCTTTTGCGTGTGTTATCCGAGGCTCTGCTTTTTCCCTCCATTCCAGTTTATTCTTTTTTACCAGGGTGAGTTCTTTGATCATTACAGACAGGGTTAGTGACTGTAAGACAATTCGGATGGCAGATTGTGACAAACAACGAATCTTATTTTTTACACGTCACCTTGATCACGGGTTGTGATCCTGGTATGAAACGTAATTCATGATCAGTTTAAAACCTGCTTCTTGTATTGATTCGGACTAACGCCTGTCTCTTTTTTAAAGAGTCGTGAGAAGTAAGGCAAATTGTCAAATCCAAGAGTATAGGCGATTTCAGAAACATTTTGATCGGCTGTCATTAATAAATTTTTGGCTTCTGATACCAGGAAGATGTGAATGAGTTCAATGGCCGTCTTACCGGTTTCCTGTTTCAGCAGATCGCTCAGGTATCGGGGTGACATATTCAATTCAGAGGCAATGAACTTTACAGTAGGAAGACCTTTGTTCTGTACATATCCGCTGTCAAAATAAAGCGATAAGGTATGGTTGAATTTTGAAACGACTTTACCCGACAGATCCGTGCGGTTAATGAACTGACGCTTATAGAAACGCTGTGAATATTTTAAAATAGAATCAATGTGTGTGAGAATAATATCACGGCTGTACTCATCCGGATTGTTATGATATTCAATTTCAAGTTTGACAAAAAGATCCCAGATGATCTGTTCTTCTTTTGGCGAAAGGTGTAGCGCTTCATTGGATTCATAATCGAAGTAGGTGTACTTCTTTATTTCGGCATGAAGCGGATGTCCAATCAGCAGGTCTTCATGAAAGCAGATGGCAAAACCATTTTCTTCCAGTTGAACATTCCGCATTTCGATTACCTGGCGTGGTTTAATGAAGGACATTGATCCACAGTCGTGATCGTATTTCGTCCGGCCATACATGATCACACCGGATCTTAATTTTTTGAAGCCTATCGTATAGAAGTCACTGGTATACTCAAAATTAGCCAGTGCGCAGGTTGGATTACAACGCATTAAGCTTAACAGCGGGTTCTCTGGAAGCGGATAACCTCCCTTTCGGTGCATCTCGCTGATGGTTTTAAAATGGATCATGGTTATAGAGGTAACGTCTGGTCAATAATCATCAGCGGTATCCCTGATGACTACTGACCAATGACATGGATTATTGCAAAACCAAAAAAATATTAATTAAATTCTATCCGTGCGCTTTTTCGGCAACTTCTTTCCAGTCTTCCCAGGTGGCCAAACGATCGGTATATACTTGTTTCACCCAGGGAAGTGCCACTTTTCCCAGAAAAAGACGTAACGGTGGATTTGAAGATTCCACCAGTTTAACAATAGCATCAGATGTAGCCTCCGGTTTCCCGAAGAGGTCTTCACCCGAAAGTGAAGCGTGGAACGCTGCTTTCACGCCATCGTATTCTTTGAGGGGTTGCTGTGCATGGATAGCAGATATACCTCCCCAGTCTGTTGAAAATCCGTTTGGCTCTACCAGGGTTACTTTAATACCGAATCCATTTACTTCCGTAGCGAGGGTTTCACTCAATCCTTCAACAGCCCATTTCGATGCATTGTACAAACCCAGTACAGGCATGGTTGCCACGCCCAGCGCACTGGAAACCTGTAGGATGTGGCCGCTTCCCTGCTCACGCATCACAGGAAGAACCGCCTGGGTGATCCACAACAATCCGAATACGTTGGTTTCGATCTGATCACGTGCTTCTTTTTCAGAAGTCTCTTCAATGGTACCGAACAAACCGTACCCGGCATTGTTGATCACGATATCGATTTTTCCGAAATGTTGTTTCGCTTGTTTAACGGCAGCAAAACATTGCTCACGCTTGTTAACATCCAGTGTAATGGGAAGAACAGCATTACCAAATTCCTGAACCAGGTCGTTAAGTGTTTCTGTGTTTCGGGCGGTTGCCGCCACGTTGTAACCGCGTTTGAGAAAAGTTTTCGCCCAGATTTTTCCAAATCCCTTGGAGGCCCCTGTAATTAAAATTGTCTTTGCCATGTGTTTTGTATTTGTGCTGTATAACACGACAAAAGTAGTAGCGGTGTTAGCGCTAAAACTTGCACAAAAATCCGGAAATCAGATACATTTCTCCGCTGAACAAAAGCCTGTCAGCGTCAGGAACCGCTCAGGATTTCTTTGGTCCTGGCTTCACCACTCGCCAACGCAGCTTCAACCGTACCCATTTCTGTTCCTTTATAATAGGCTTCTCCGGCAAAGTAAATGGTATTCAGAATAGGTTGAGAAAGGATATGAAGTGCTTCTTCAGTGCCAATGGCTTTATAAGCATACGCTCCATAACTAAACGGATCATTTGCCCAGTTGATCACTTTTATTGCCACGATCCTCGCGCGAAGCGCTTCTTCACTGGAACCAAATATATAGGCAAGCGATTGAACAGCATCCTGTTCAAGTTCAGCTTCTGTCTTTGAAATAGTTTTCGTGATAGGCCCGGACAACCACCCGGTTAATATGGGACTACGGGAAGGCTTTTGCGTCCACCAGGTAGGTACATAAGCATCCGTAAACAGAAAATGTAAATTGGGAAATTCCCGGAAAGTCGTACAGCTCTCCTTTTCCCAGATGGGTTCAGTAAATTCTATAATGAATTTGATGACACCACCGGTTTCAATTTTTTGAATGGCATCGTTATGTAATGGAATTTCAGGAGAGAATTTAACAGATCCCTTTTGCAACACAGCGGGTGGAATGGTGATCAATACTTTGTCTGCTGTAAATTCTTCTCCACTACTGGTCTTCACTGTAACACGGCCTTCTTCCCACTGAATTTCGGTCACTGTCCGGGAAAGGTAGAAGCTGACGCTTTGCTTCAGGCATTCCTGCTGAAGGAAATTCATCAGGTGTGAATATCCGTTTTGAATATGATAACCGGTAAGGGCATCATCATCACTGTTCGTCCATTCTTCCCGCAGACCGAAAGCACTTGCTTTGTCTGGGTCAGCAGCATCAAAACCCTGCACAAAACGAATGACAGATTCGCGCAAAGAATCATATTGCGGAGCCGCGAAATGCGTACGAAGAAATTCACCAATGCTTACATCGTGCTCCAGCTTTTTTAATTCATGCAAGAGCTCATCCCAGCCCGCTTCAAATGAATCTCCTTCTGATGGTATGCCTTCTTCCAGATTCCAGTTCTGACCTTCACCTTTTTGCAAGGTAGCTTCTGCTGCTTTTGCCAAACTCTTTGTAAGCGGCAGATCACCGTGTATAAATTCTGCCCCGGTTTCAATGAGCATGGAAAAATCTTTTTCATGGGCTGTAAAGATCCGCCCGCCAATACGCGTGCGCGCTTCCAGTACAGTAACCGTTTTTCCGGCCTCGCTTATTTTCCGGGCTGCTGAAAGACCTGCAGCGCCTGCGCCAATGATAATAATGCTATCCATGCCTTAATAGTATAAAATATAAGGCCAATATGGAATGAAATAGACTTGGAATACCTAACCTGTGTAGGCGGTGCAGCCCGATACGAACAAAAGCTCACCAACGCCCAAACTTGTTCAAACCAGATGCACCGCTTTAACAGGAAGAAGAAAGGCTAGATCAGGGAGTATCTGAAGAATCCGTTGATGCTACACCATAATATTTATACGCATTGTACACGATGGGAATACCCAACACCACGCCTAATGTATACCATCCGATCAGCGCCCGAGACAGGTTGAAAGGACTTGCTGGTAATGCGCTAAGGGGTAGTATGATATTACTCATCGCCTCTGAAACAAAAACACCGTATAGCATACCTACCAGGTATTTGTTGAAAGAAAGAAATTTCAAGCGGGGAAAAATGATAAAAAAGAAAAGCGTGAATGCGAAGGCAATGAAGTAATGAAAGAGCAATCCCAGAAAGGCAACACCATTGCCGCCCTGCATGGAAGCCTCCAGTCCCAGTGCTCCTCCGGCAATGTAAAGCAACATTTTTTCTGAAAAGGCCCCGGTCTTGATCCACTGTGTAACGTACGCTGCGATCAGGTCAGTAGTACCTACAAATAATCCGGTAAGAAGTACGGTTTTAAAGAATCTGTTCATTTGAATAGTGGTTATCAGGTTAAACTACAAAGTGCGAAGACGCAAAGTATGGGTAGTGACTACTACTATAGTTTGGTTAGTCCCTTGCACCTTCACGCCTTTGTAGTTAATTCTTTAACAGTTCGAAATTGATGTGATATGCGGTAAATTCACATTCAAAAGCCATTCAAAGTGAAATCAAAAGCGTAAAAGTTAGATCGATCATTTATTTTTGTAATCCAAAATCCATTCGAACGATGATCAAAGTGCGGGCAAATACGATTGATGAGCGGGAGCTGGTGGAAAAGTGTATGAATGAATTGTGCCGGAAACTGAATTTTGCCGGTACACAGAACCTCCTGCAACGTGATGTAGAATTCCTGTGCGATAGTATTGAGTCTAAAACGGGGGTGCAGATCAGCCTGTCGACCATGAAACGCCTGCTGAACGGTCAATTTGCAAAATTACCGCAGGTAGCTACGCTCAATGCCATCACTACCTTCCTGGATTATCAGCACTGGCAGGATTTTAAGGTCAAACACAGTTCGTCATTGACCAATGGAATACCCTCTCCCGAAGTTGTAGCTGCACCTGCAGCTGAGGTGCGCGTTTCAAAATTCTTTCGTAAACAAAATCTGATCTGGACGGGCGTGGTGTTACTTGTCGCCTCCGGAGTATGGTTAACCCTTAACTCTTTTAATAAAAAGACACCTGGAAATTCTGATCAGGCACAATTCTCTGTTCATAAAGCTACACATAACGAAATGCCCAATACGGTGGTGTTTAATTACAATGTCGACAATGTCGATGCAGATAGTTTTTTCATCCAGCAGTCATGGGATCGAAACCGCAGAGTACGGGTATACAAGAACAACTATACGCTTACGGATATTTATTACGAGCCCGGGTATCACACGGCCAAGTTGTATGCAAATGATGAAGTCATTAAAACAGAAGACGTAAGTATCCCTACCGACAGGTGGTTTTTATACGCGAAGGATAACATGTTTGCCAAACCGGAATACATCAAGGCATGCTGTCTGGTGAAGAACGGATTGTTTGGTCTTGAACTGGAGGATTTTGTAGATAATCAGGTTGATATAACCAAAGAGAAAGAATACATCTATACCTACTTCCCTTCTAAAATAGAAGTGAGCAGCGACAACTATATATTGAAAGCAAGGGTAAGAATGCGTGAAGTACGAAATAACCAGTGCCCGCACATTATGTTCGAAGTATTTACACAGAAGTACTTTATGTTTTTCAGAACAACAACCAAAGGTTGCTCAGCAGAATCGTTTCTTCAGTTCGGTGAAAATTTTATTGGCGGGCAAAATACCGATTTAACACCTTTAGGTTATGATGTTCGGGAGTGGAAAGATGTTGAAGTGGTGGTAAAAGATAAAAAGGTAACGATATCGCTCAATGGCAACATAGCATTCTCTACAGCTTATGAAAATTCTGCGGGCCTGCTCACGGGATTGGGATTTATTTCAAATGGATTAATTGAAATTGATCATGTTGAATTGAAAGGACTGGATGGCAAGGTCGTTTACACGAACGACTTTTCGAAAGAAAACACCAATCAGTAGTGTTGATAAACGCACTCGCTATAAGCTGCTTAAAAAAAATCGGCCGGCAAGCTCCTTTGCCGGCCGGATCTAATAAAACCAGAAACGGAAGTGACTAGGCAACGGATATCTTTTTCTTTTTAGCTTTCTTGTTTGCTTTCTTATCGATGGCCTTGGTTTTCTTTTTAACCGCACGCAATTCTTTTTCTTCTTTCTTGATCATCTTATCAAGATCTTGTGTGATCTGATCGGAAAGATGTTTGACCTGGGCATCAATTAATTTCTTAAGTTTTTTAGAAGGGTTGTTGATATCAACCGATGACAGGATAAGATTCAGGCCTTCCTTTATCTGATTCCGGATTTCTTTTCGTTTTCTTTTTTTCATGAGCAGGTTAGACAGCTTTTTTCAAAGCTAAACGGGAAGCGTCACATGGTGAACGCAGCACTGAAATTTAATGGTAAGTCAATCTTAATTTCTAAAAAAAGGGCTTCAATAAGCCTGATATGAAGACAACGTTATCCCAACATTATCGCAATCATAAGATTTGACAGGACTTTCGGGTTAGCCGATGTACTGATGGATAGCCACCTTACTTTTGTTAAAGTATAAGGTTGCATGATAGAAATTCAGTTTAGTCGTGAGGAGATTGCATCGTACAAAAGACGGTTCAATCACCAGCTTGAACCAATCAAGGTAATGCTGGTCAAAAAGAAAAAGGAAATGATGAAACAGGAATGGCTGGAGTATACAGACCGTACACGCAAAAGTATTCTTAAAAACCCTGATCAGTATCTGATGTGGGACACAAAACTTCCGGATGCAGCGTTACTGGAAAATGTCATCAACCGGATCTTCGATGACTTCATCATGCACATGAAATTCGATTAGTGTCCTGTCAGTTTAGCAGAATACCTGTTTCAGCCTGCCCGGGTTGAAGAGATAATGCTATTGTCACCCTTCGTAATAATCTTTAAATTTAGTTTTCCGTCCGGAACATACGATGAGAAAACTGTTTGCGTTGTACTGTCTGTTGCTCCCCCTTGCTGTATATGCACAGCAATCAGACACTACCCGGATTGATTCCACCAGAACAAATGCAACTTCAGGCAGCCCGGAAAGGAAAGCCCGTAAAGATACCCGTCCGTTTATCCAGCGTCTGAGCCTGGGTGGGTCTACCGGTTTCTGGATCAATACGCGTCAGACACACGTTGAGATTTCCCCTATGCTGGCTTACCGTTTTCCCAAAGCACTTACTACAGGTATCGGTTACCGCTATATTTATACACGCGACCGCGTTTACGGGAAGAATCTGAATACGATCGGCCCACATGTTTTTGCACGCCTGCAGATTCTTAAACGTTTGTATCTATGGACTGAATGGGAACACCTGCAAACCGAGTATGCGGTTGAATTGTTAAACCAGGAAGTGACTACCGAAAAAACATCAGTAAATTCCGCATTTGCCGGACTTGGTTATATTCGCAGTCTTCGCAAAAATGGAAGAGGAAAGATCAGCGTACAGGTACTCTACAATTTTTTATATGACCGCGAGGATGAATCTCCATACTACAGCCCGGTGATTTACCGCGTTGGCTATTTCTTTTAACTTAACGAATTCAAAAAAAATATCATGACCCTTAACGCCCGCCTGGTTTATACGATGAAAAATAATCTTGCTCTTTTAATTGTGTTGCTGCTTACAGCTTCCGTGGCAACGCATGCACAACCCTGGAAAAACAAAAAATGTGCTGTGGCACTTACGTATGATGACGCGTTGCATGTGCATCTCGACAATGCCATTCCATTGCTGGATTCATTAGGATTGAAGGCGACCTTCTACTTGTCAGCTTACTTTCCCGGATGCAGGGAACGTATTGCCGACTGGCGGAAAGCGGCTGAACACGGACACGAGTTGGCCAATCACACCTTATTCCATCCGTGTCTGGGGAATATTCCCGGAAGAAGCTGGGTAGGTGCGGAGCGCGACATGAGTAAATACACCATGCCCCGGTTGCTGGATGAGATCCGCATGACCAACGTATTTCTGGAAGCCATCGATGGTAAAACAAAACGAACCTTTGCCTATCCGTGTGGTGATGTGTCTATTGGTGATTCTTCATACATACCGAAGATCAGGAATGATTTTGTTTCAGCACGGGGTGTCAATGGCGTGATGACTCCCATGAAGCAAACAGATCTGTATAATGTAGGTTCATACATGATCAACGGTCAATCCGGTGATCAGATGATCGCCCTGGTGAAGGAAGCCATGAAAACCAACCAGTTGATTGTATTCCTCTTTCAC
Source organism: Ohtaekwangia sp. (assembly GCA_036503775.1). Lineage (GTDB taxonomy): Bacteria > Bacteroidota > Bacteroidia > Cytophagales > Cyclobacteriaceae > Ohtaekwangia. The sequence goes on along the minus strand of DASXWH010000166.1, from coordinate 4,750 downwards.
GGAGTAGGTGGTGAACATGGATTGAACGTAGGGTTAAAAGAACACCGCCAGCTGCTGAAATTCCTGAAGCAAAATGAGAAAGATATCTGGGTGGCACCTTTTATCGAAGTGACAGAGTACATGAAAGTGCAGCACACGCCTAAGTAAATAGCAAAAAAAAGACACGTTGATGATCAACGTGTCTTTCCTTTACAGTTTTGGATCAGCTCAGTACATATACTTCTTAAGTATCACTTCAATCTCTTTATAAAAGAGTTTCTCATTTCCTTCCGTTAACGCTGCACTTCCGGATGCCTTATAGTCATCCATGATCGGTTTGTACCAATTCATGTCTACCGGAGCAATAAGTAAACGTTGAAGATCGCCTTTTATAAACTCGGCTTTCACGCGTGAAAGTTCCGTGATCTTGTATTGCGTTGAAAGATAATTATGCAGTACGCGTTCATCCAGAAAATCCTTAACGAGTTCATTGCGAAGCCTGCGGATGATATCAACAATGTCGACCGACTCATTTTGAGTGGTTGAAAAAGTGTGAGGTTGGTCTTTCATGTTCGGTCAGGTTAAAAAATTCAAAGAGGTTATACAAAGTTACGATGAATACGATGGTATCAAATGATTCTCTACTGGAAATATAATTGATTGCGTTCCCTGAAAAGCCGTGGTTGAAACAACGTTTCCTTTATGGTTCTATCGATTTCGTTGTAAAAGATCACGTTTTCAAGTGTGATGAACTCATGTTGCTGAACTTTATTGAATATAGGTGCATATACATCACTGTTGATGCCCGAGTTTTTCAATGTGTCCAGATTGTTTTTGATTTGTTCAAGTTGTTTAGCCTCAGCCTTTGTAGCAAACTTGTAATCAATATAAGCTTCAAGCCCTCCGTTAAGAAGGCGATTCACCAGTACAGTCCGGTGTTCCTGTAAAATTGAACGCAGTTGCAGAGGAACGAGACTCCCGTCAGTATCCTCAATTTTTTTTACCCCGTTGGCTGTCTTTACTGTTTTCATAACTAATATATTTAGTTCAATGCAAACGTATATAATCTAATTATATTAGTGAAAGCAAATCCGTTAATTTTTAAAAAGCCTGTTTTTGAGGGTGATTTGCAGGTTTAGGAATGTGATTGAATAAAATCTAAATTTAAAAATACCAAACACCGCCTATGTTGAAGAAAATTCTGATCGGCATCCTGATCGTTCTTTCCCTCATTATAATGGCCAGTGCCGTTTTGTATTGGAAATTCCGGAACGATAATAAACCGCCCATATCGGATGAAGACCGGGAACAATTAACCATCATGCCACTGCCCGCCAGTGCTGAGTTGAAAGACGATTTTTGTGTAGTGAATGGTGCCCTGGGAATTACATGGACAGGTGTTCGCTCTTCACGCCTGAACAAAGCGCTTCAACGTTTTGCCCGCAGGGTTGATATACCTTTTGATTCTGTAAGCACTGACCTGAAAATAATATTGTCGGTTACCTGTCAGCGATTGTTGGATACGCTGTCGCTGGAAGTGGATGAATCGTACAGCCTGAAAATTTCTGCTGACAAAATTGAACTGACAGCCCCACGTGAAACAGGCATATTACGCGGGTTGGAATCGTTGACTCAGTTGGCTGTTCGTAAAAAAGATGAACTCTCTTTTCAGCAGCTTACCCTGGAAGATCACCCGCGTTATCCGTGGCGCGGTTTGCTGATCGATGTTTGCCGTCACTGGATGCCAAAAGAAATTATACTCCGGAACCTGGATGCCATGGCCGCGCTAAAACTCAATGTACTTCACTGGCACCTCAGCGATCATCAGGGTTTTCGGGTTGAAAGCAAACTATTTCCCAAACTACATGAGTTGGGTTCGGAAGGAAACTATTACTCGCAAAATGAAATCCGCGAAGTGGTGCGCTACGCGGCCGACAGGGGGATTCGCGTTGTTCCTGAATTTGATATGCCGGGGCATTCCACCAGTTGGCTGGTGGGATACCCTGAACTGGCAGCGCTACCCGGACCGTTCACCCTTGAACGAACGTTACTGCTCTCCAACGTTGTGATGGATCCAACCCGTGAAGAAGTATATCAGTTCATCGATCAGTTTATTGGTGAAATGACAACGCTTTTTCCAGACGAATACTTTCATATGGGTGGTGATGAAGTTAGTCCGGTGGCCTGGAATGAAAACAAGAACATTCAGCAATTCATGGCAGACCAGAATCTGAAAACACCGCGTGACCTGCAGAATTATTTCAACAAGCGCGTTCACGCCATGCTGAAAAAATATAACCGGAAGATGGTTGGCTGGGATGAAATTCTTCATCCCGATTTAAGTACAGACATTATGGTTCAATGCTGGCGTAATCACAAGTTGTTATTTGACGCAGTGCAGAAAAAATCCGATGCGATCATGTCAAAAGGATATTACCTGGATCTTAAACTTTCTGCGGGAAAACATTATTCAGTAGATCCGGAAATTCTGCCCGGAGCCATTACGATCAAACCCGATACGGTGCTCTGGTCTCAGTATGATCTAAAATTATCGGTCTCCGGAAATGAAATGGACATGCAGATGGTATTGTATGGAAAGGATGAAACGCTGCGAGGTCTGTTTATTATGATGGAAAATGCAACCGGATTTGAACACGCTGCCCGTGAGCAGGATCACCTTGATTTCAGTTTTCAGTCTGACTTTGGTGAAGTCGATGTTACAGGAGATTTTAGAGGTGATTCAGTGTCGGGCAAAATGGGCCTGGGGTTATTGTCATTCCCGTTCCGGGGTGTTAAGGTTGGTGGAAATGATATGGCAGACACAAAGCCACCCCACGTTGAACAGATCAAACCACTCCTGCCTGAGGAGAAAGCGAGAATCAAAGGCGGTGAAGCTGCGGTATGGGCTGAACTCATAACCGATCGAAACATCGACTCGCGCATCTGGCCACGCATGGCGGCCATTGCTGAAAAACTCTGGTCGCCAGCCGTACTGACAAAAAACGAAGATGATATGTACCGCAGGTTAGAGGTGGTGTCGGAATACTTGTCGCGATTGGGAATCCGGCATGAGTCCGGATACATGGAAATGCTCCGCGAACTCAGCGAAGGAAAACCGGTAGAAAATCTAAAGGTGCTTACGGACATCCTGGAAGAAGTGAAGAACTATGACCGCATGACCATCTATCCGCAGCTCACCACATTGCTTCCGCTGAATGAAGTGGTGGATGCCGTTCATCCGGAAAGTTATCCAGCTTATCGCTTCAATAAAATGGTACGTGAATTTGTGAAGGACTCCACGCATTCGGTACATGCTGCTGAGATTGAAAAAGCATTGATACTGTACCGCGACAATGACCCCTTATTTCAAGCTACATTCAACGGAAACAAACGACTGGAAAGAATATTTCCGGTCTCCGGAAATGTACGTGAATTAAGCATCATCGGACTTCAGGCATTGGACCGGATTAAACAGAACATCCGGTATTCGGAGGAGGAAAAAAAATTACAGCTTGACCAGATCCAGAAACTTACTGAACCACAGCAAGGTGTCATTATTGCCATTGCTCCGGGGATCAGACAACTGGTAGAATAGTTTTTTCTTTACAAATCAAATCCAGCGTTACACCGGATTTCAGATCCAGATTAACTTTAAGATTTACTTTATACAATGCATCAGAATCTGCTCTATATATTATTCCTTCTGCTGGGTGTTTTCCTGTTGATCATGCTGGGACAGAAACTTCGTATTTCGTATCCCATCTTTTTAGTACTGGCTGGTTTGGGGATCAGTTTTATTCCAGGCATTCCGCGTATTACCATTGATCCGGAATTGATCTTCCTGATCTTTCTTCCTCCTTTATTATATGAGGCCGCCTGGTTTACATCATGGTCGGCTTTCTGGAAATGGAGTCGTGTGATCGGTATGCTCGCCTTTGGACTGGTGTTTGTTACCTCTGTAGTGGTGGCGTATGTTTCCAGTTCCATCATTCCGGGCGTAACACTGGCGATAGGATTCCTGTTGGGCGGGATCATTTCTCCCCCCGATGCTGTAGCGGCAACATCGGTTTTGAAAAATGTAAAAGTACCGAAGCGACTCCTGGCTATACTGGAAGGAGAGAGCCTGATCAATGATGCCTCGAGTTTGATCGTATTTCGTTTTGCTCTCGCAGCAGTTATCAGCGGTCAGTTTGTGTTTCAAAAAGCGGTAACTGATTTTCTCCTGGTATCGGTAATGGGTATTGTGGTGGGGCTGGTGGTGGCGAACCTCATGTATGTGATCCATCGCTTTTTCAAAAAATCTTCCAGCATTGATGTATCGCTTACGCTGATCACACCATACTTTATGTATCTGATAGCGGAGCAGTTTCATTTCTCCGGTGTGATGGCAGTAGTGAGTGGCGGATTATTTCTTTCGTATCGCTCACATGAAATACTAACACACGGCTCTACACGCATCCATGCCAATGGCGCGTGGGCAACCGTAACGTTTGTGCTGAACGGCCTGGTGTTTATTCTTATTGGATTGGAGTTACCCGTGGTTATAGAAGGATTGGGAGATTATTCCATCGGGGATGCCATCCGATATGGATTGATCATCAGTGCTGTGGCCATTATCGTGCGCATGCTTTGGGTCTTTCCGATTGCTTACGTTCCACTGTGGTTCAATAACCGGGTACGCGCAGATACGGTAAACCCAACCTGGAAAGGTCCGGCCATTATTGGCTGGGCAGGTATGCGGGGTGTGGTATCGCTGGCTTCGGCATTATCT
>DASXWH010000165.1:0-6983 GCA_036503775.1 Ohtaekwangia sp. | reverse complement strand
ACCTATCACCGGCTTCCCGGTAAAAAATATCCAGCCCGTCAACGGTAATTTTTCTGTTGTAAATCTGGCGATGCATAATTCCGTCTGGTAACGATCGGAATACACTAAAATTCACTGCCAGAGAAGTTCAGAAGCGCTACTACAGGTAGTTGCAGCAAACCCGCCTCAGTAATGATTCTGATTCTCTCTCTCAGAAAATCGGTTGTTTCATATACAGCGTAGATTGACGCAACCGAATAAAAAACACATAGGCTAATTAACAATGTTGTTAGGACTTGTGAACGGCTGTACAATCCGCCAGCTGGCGGAAGCGCTCTGCCTTAAACAATTCATATAGAAAAACAAAAGTCAATCACCTGAGAGATGATTGACTTTAATGGGAGGTCTCGAGTCCCGAGGCCTCGGGAAACCGCTGTACAATCCGCCAGCTGGCGAAAGAGCTCTCCACCCAGTAAAGGTGTAAAACAAAAAAAGTCAATCACGAATGACTGACTTTTTCATCTGAGGTCTCGAGTCCCGAGGCCTCGGGAAACCGCTGTACAATCCGACAACTGGCGGAAGAGCGCTCCACTCAGTCACTAAAGGTGTAAAACAAAAAAAAGTCAATCACGAATGACTGACTTTTTCATCTGAGGTCTCGAGCGGATTCGAACCGCTGTACAAGCTTTTGCAGAGCTCTGCCTAGCCACTCGGCCACGAGACCTTATATTTATTACATCTGATCTGCCTAGTCCTGAGTCCTCGGGAACACGAGATCATCTTAAAAGACAAATGTCATTGAACATTAGTCATTGGGAGTGCGTGCACGAGTTTAGTGTGTGTATATCTCACAAAACTATAAAAAACAGATGTGATTGCAACGTTAACAAAAAGAAAGGTGACTGATTAAAGTCACCTTTCCTGTTATTCAGAAAGGCTTATTCAGCCTTAGGCTCATTACCACCACTCATCTTCTCTTTCAACGCGCTCAATGCCTCAAGGTCACCGAGGGTAGACTTTTCAGTCTGCTGGTTGATTGATTGGATAGTAGATCCTTTTGAAGGAGCTTTCTTACCACCTTTAGCGGCTGCCGGTGCTGCTTTCTCTTCTTCTGCAGACCACAGTGCTTTATGTGATAATACAATTCTTCTGTCTTCTTTAGAGAACTCAAGTACTTTGAAGTCAAGAGACTCACCTACTTCAGCTTTGGAATTGTCTTCTTTCGCCAGGTTTTTCGCTGCGCAGAAACCTTCGATACCATACGGCAACTCGAGTACTGCACCTTTATCATTCTTGTTGATGATCGTACACTTGTGTACGGAACCGATAGTGAATACAGTTTCAAATGTATCCCAAGGGTTCTCTTCCATGTGCTTGTGGCTAAGGGCCAGTCTGCGGTTAGCTGCATCCAGCTCAAGTACCTGCACATCCATAGACTCACCTACTTTTACGAACTCAGAAGGATGCTTGATCTTCTTCGTCCAGCTCAGGTCAGATACGTGCACCAGACCATCGATACCTTCTTCCAGTTCAATGAACAATCCGAAGTTGGTCAGGTTACGAACGATACCTTTATGCTTGGTTCCTACAGCGTACTTGGTCAGTACATCCTGTCTTGTCCAAGGATCTTCAGTAAGCTGCTTGATACCGAGAGACATCTTGCGCTCATCGCGGTCAAGGGTCAATACAACGGCTTCAACTTCGTCACTCACTTTCATGAAGTCCTGAGGATTTCTCAGGTGTTGTGACCAGCTCATTTCACTTACGTGGATCAGACCTTCAACGCCAGGCTGCAGTTCGAGGAACGCACCGTAATCAGCCACGTTAACGATCTTGCCTTTAACTTTAGATCCAACCTGGATATCAGCAGGCAACGCATCCCAAGGATGAGGTGTAAGCTGCTTCATACCCAATGAAATTCTCTTCTTGTCTTCATCGAAGTCGAGAACAACCACCTTAACGGTTTGATCCAGTTTAAGAACTTCTTCCGGATGGTTGATACGGCCCCAGCTGATGTCAGTGATGTGGAGTAATCCGTCAACACCACCCAGGTCGATGAACACACCAAAGTTGGTCATGTTCTTGATCACGCCTTCCAGTACCTGACCTTTCTCGAGGTTGGTAAGGATAGCGGCCTTCTGCTGCTCGAGATCTTTCTCGATCAGTACTTTATGCGATACAACTACGTTGTCATTGGTGTAGTTGATCTTCACCACTTTCACTTCGATGTTCTTGTTAACATAGATATCGAAGTCGCGGATAGGCTTAACGTCAATCTGTGATCCGGGTAAGAATGCTTCGATACCGAATACATCTACAATAAGACCACCTTTCGTTCTGCGTTTCACAAAGCCTTCGATAACTTCATCTTTATCCAAAGCAGTCTGAACATATTCCCAACCTTTCACCAGCTTCGCTTTTCTGCGGCTGAGGACAAGCTGACCCATAGCGTCTTCACGCTCTTCGATGAACAGGTCAACTACATCACCGATCTTCAGGTTAGTCATTTCCTTGAATTCAGCCAGCGGCACAAGACCATCTGACTTAAATCCGATATTCAATACCACGTCACGATCATTGATCGATACCACAGTACCTTTCACCACTTCACCACTGTTCACAGAGGTTACCGTGCCGGAGTACATTTTCTCCATCTCAGCACGCTTGTCTTTAGAATAGCCTTCGCCAAAACCTTTTGATGCAAAGGCATCAAAATCAAACTGGCCAGGAATCTGAACTTCGTACTTGGCTTTCTTTAATTCTGAAACCGGGATGGCTTCAGTTCCGATTTCTTCTTTCTGAAGAGATTTGATCTCAGCTAACGGATCATCTTCATCTACCTCGATCTTAACACCTTTAGACTTCTTAACAGCGCCTTTCGTGTCATCTGCTTCGGCAGCCTTTTTAGGTTTGTCTGCCGGTTTTTGTGCTTTCGCCATGTAATTCACCCTCTTTATACATGCAGCAGCCGGGCATTTGCTACTACAACTTTGTTAAGTACCCTGTTCTGGTACCTCCAGAACACCTGCCTTTAAGACAGGGGGGCAAAGGTAAATAAAATTCTTTCCATTCTTTTCCGGGAAACAAAAAACCTCGCGTTAACGAGGTTTTTTGCGGGGGTTAAGCTTCTAAAATTACTGGAAATCTTCGATTTTGAGGGTTCCAAGCGCGTATTCCAGTTGAATCCGCTGAAATATCAGGCGGTATTCGGACTGGGCAAAATTGGTTTGCGCCTGAATAAAAGACCGGTTTGCCGTGATGTAATCTACCAGGCTGGTAACACCCAGGTTATAACGCTCAGTCTCCAGCTTATAAGCTTCTTCGGCAGCCCGAAGCTGCGCCTGACTTACCGCATATCCTTTTTTGGCGCCATCAAAGTTTCTACGCGAACGCTGAATATCGTTCTTCAATAATACTTCAGTGTTCCGTGTGGTCAGCTTGCTGTTGTCATAGCGTACGCGCTGCTGAACATAGTTGGCCCGGTTCTGTAAACCATTAAAAAGAGGGATCCGCAATCCTAATCCATATTGAAGGTAAGTATTGTCTGACGTAAACTGGTCTTTAAACGAACGATTTATTCCCTCCCGTACTTCAATAGAGTCAGGAACATCATGAATGAAGTTATAGGCAGAACCATAGCTGGCAAAAGCATAGATGTTGGGGGCCATCAGTCCTTTTGACGCATACATTCCATACTTGTTCGATAGTTCGGTTTGCTTCGCCTGGAGATAATCACCGCGGTTAACCATAGCCGTTTGAAGCATCTCATTGGGATTGAGATTCTGGTTGCTGATCTTGTTGATATCCCACTCGGGCTTCACCACCCCGAATTCATCGAAAGGATCGATCAGCAAGGTTTGTGTAAGTAATGCTTTATCATTGTTAAGGGCTATTTCTGCCTGAACCAGTGTGAGTTCTGCTCCTTTGGTAAGGGCATCCTGGTTTAGTTCATCCACAGGAGCACGGCTTCCGGTTGCCACAAACTCATGGATCTGCTGAAGCTGCTGGTCCTGAACCTCAAAGTTCTCCTGAGCAATGCGCAACAATTCCATGTCCAGCAACACCTGCAGATATTGGAGCGCCACCGTGTTGATAACATCCTGCGAGGTACGCTTTACAAAAGCGTTTTGTGCGTCAAGCGCCCGGGCCGATTGTTTTACGGTGTTGAGTGAATTAAAACCATTAAATAAATTCAGGTTTGCATCAATGGAAGCTGTCACGTTATCTGCCACACCATTTACTACACGGGCTTGCTGGCGGTTAAAGGAGTTACCATCAAAACGTGATGCGGTTCCGTTGATGGATACACTCGGTGCCAATGAGGCGATGCTCGAGGTTTTATACATCTGGCTCAGTTCGAGCTGATTCTTCTGCTGATTCAGCGTCATGCTGTTCATCAGGCCTATCTTGACTGCTTCTTCAAACGTGAGAAGGGCTGTGTCTTTAACCGCTGGCTCGGTCTGCGCAAAGACAGATGTGCCATATAAAATAAGACTGAATAGTAAAACCTTCTTCATTCGTTTATGCATTAACCATCACACTTTCATCCGCTACAATCGCTCCGTCACCTACACGAACAATACGTTTACCGTACCGCGCATTTTCCTCCGAGTGTGTCACCTGCACGATCGTAATACCTTCGTCATTCAATTTCCGGAAGATCTCCATGATCTGTTTACCCTGGTCGGAATGTAAGTTCCCGGTAGGTTCATCCGCGAGTAAAAGTTTCGGCTGACCAACAATAGCACGGGCAATGCCCACCAGCTGTTGCTGACCACCGCTGAGCTGTTCCGGAAAAAGATCTTTCTTCGCCACCATGTTAAAGCGGTCGAGCATTTCGGCAACCATACTCTTGCGCTGATTGCTGCTGACACCTTTATATAAAAGTGGTGTTTCTATGTTTTCATATACCGTGAGCTCGTCAATCAGGTGGTAAGCCTGAAAAATGAAACCGATATAGTTCTTATGCATATCTGATTTCTGTTTCTCTTTCATCTTGTGAACGGGTTCATCAAAGAAGAAATACTCTCCGGCTGACGGTTCATCCAGCATACCGATGATATTCATCAGCGTGGATTTACCGGCACCACTCGGTCCCATGATGGTCAGGAATTCTCCTTGTTGTACATCCAGGTTAACGCCCTTTAAAATAAAGGTGCGCTGAAAACGTGAGTCCACGTACTTGTCGATATCGCGTAGTTTGATCATAATCTTTAGTCAATAGTCACCTGTCATTGGTCATTAGGAATGCCGGGTTAACCTGAAAGGTATTACCAATGACTATTGACCATTGACTGATGACTATTCCCTTTGCCAACAATGGTGCCAAGGGAATTATAGGCTTTAGACGCCTTAAATAAGGATTTTGGTGATGATTAGGCCGTTCGGTTGTGAAATTTGGTGTCCGGAAACGGATAGCCGGTTAAACATAAATCCAACACCGATGAAGTTAGCCATACCCCATTGGGGGAGATTTATGGCTGTGGTAAAGGTTTATTCTTACAAGATTTCTATTTTTCTACATCACATTAATCTAAACCTCACATGAAACATTTCAACCTGGTTTTCATTCTCCTTCTTCTGATCACGGTCGCGTGTCAGAAAGAAAACGATACACCGGTCTCACAGAAATTTATTGAGACGGCTTACATGGATTCAACCGTAAATCCGGGAGATGACTTTTATAGTTTTGTCAATGGAAAATGGGTTAAGAATGCCACCATACCCGATACGGAGTCAGAAGTAGGCGCATTCCTTGAACTCTATAACCGCACCCGTGACAACCTTCGCGTGGTACTGGATGAAGCCGCCAACGGCACTTTCCCGGCTGGAAGTATTGAACAAAAAGTAGGCGACTATTACGCTTCCGGAATGGACTCCCTCACCATAGAAAAGCGGGGATATGAACCGGTAAAACCATACCTGGATCAGATCAATGCACTCAAAGATGCTCCCGGTATCATGGCCTTTGAAGCCATGGGTGAAAAAGATGGCCTTGATTATTTCATGGGTGTACACGTTGGTGCAGATGAAAAGAACAGCACCGTAAACATTCTGAATTTTTTACAGGCCGGATTAGGTCTGCCTGACCGCGAATATTATTTCATGACCGATCCCAACACCACCGGTGTGCAGAATGCCTATAAAAAATTCATGCGCAGGGTTTTCGAACTGACCGGTGATGACTCCGTTGCCGCGATCAAAAAAGCCGAAGCCGCATATGGTCTTGAAAAGCAAATGGCAACCAGCCATCGCACCAACGTAGAGTTACGCAACCCGCAGATCAACTACAACAAGAAGGCTGTAGCCGAGCTGGATAAAAAAATGCCGAACATCGGCTGGTCTGTATTTATTAAAGCCCTGGGTGTAAATGCGGATTCCGTGAACATTGCTCAACCGGCTTACTATGAAAAGCTGAACGCGTTATTGAAGTCAGTACCGGTGGATACCTGGAAAGCTTACCTGCGCTTCCACACAATCTATCAATTGTCACCTACACTGCCACACGATTTTGTCAATGCACGTTTTGACTACATCGGTCGCGCCTTAAATGGTCAGCAAAAAATGAGACCGCGCTGGGAAAGGATCTACCGCTATGCTGATAACGACCTCGGGGAGGCACTGGGTCAGCTGTATGTGAAAAAGTATTTTACCGATGAAGCCAAGAAACGGATGCTGGAGCTCGTCAATAATCTCGACAAAGCCTTTGAGGCCCGCATCAGCAAACTCGACTGGATGAGCGATGCTACTAAACAAACCGCACACGCCAAGCTGCACACCTTCCTGAAGAAAATCGGTTATCCGGATACCTGGAGAGATTACAGCAAGGTGAATATTGATTCCACAAAATTCTTTGAGAATGTTATTGCCTGTTATCGCGACAATGTAGCGCGTGAGCTGGCCAAGGTAGGCAAGCCTGTCGACAGAACAGAATGGGGAATGTCTCCGCCTACCATCAATGCGTATTACAATCCTACCTTCAACGAAATTGTTTTCCCGGCAGG
>DASXWH010000164.1:0-12340 GCA_036503775.1 Ohtaekwangia sp. | reverse complement strand
GATAGTCTTTACGAAGACAGTGGTAGTCATAAGTCAGATGTTAAAAGGGTTACTCTTCACTATCTTGTGGTCATAAAGGTTTAGCAGATACTGTTTGTGAAGGCCTCCTCGTCATTCGCCCCTGATCTTTTCCTGAAACTTCTTATCAGTATCAGTCTGGTCTTCTTTGCCTGGCATGTATCTGCACAGGAACGCTGTGCTACGGTAGAATTCCAGAAAAAACTCGTCCAGGAAAAAGGTATACCTGAGCGGGAAAACGATTTTGAAAAGTGGCTGCAAAACAAAACACAGCAACGCCTTAAAAAGAAAGGCCCCGGCATTCAATCTACCTATCAGATACCGGTGGTAGTGCATGTAATCCACAATGGAGAATCAATTGGCAGTGGCGCGAACATTTCCACGGCACAGATCCTTTCGCAGTTATCTGTTCTTAACAAAGATTTCAACCGGCTGAACGTAGACGCTTCAGAAACGCCTGATGACTTTTCAGCGCTGGCCGGAAGTATGAACATTGAATTTGTCCTGGCTAAACGTACTCCCGCTGGCCTGCCCACCAGTGGTATTGTGCGGGTAAAGGGGAACAAATCTTCATGGAATTACGGTAACGATACACAACTGAAATCACTGAGCTACTGGCCTTCAGAAGACTACATGAACATCTGGGTCTGCAACCTCACCGACTACCTGGGTTATGCGCAGTTCCCCATATCTGATTTACCCGGCCTGGAAGAATATCAGGATGAAATTGCTGAAACCGATGGTGTAGTGTTCAGCTATAAAGTTTTCGGATCCATTGATGATGGTATTCCCAATCTCGATCCACAGTACAACAAAGGCAGAACAGCCACGCACGAGATCGGCCACTTTTTCGGATTGAAGCACATCTGGGGTGATGACTTTAACTGCTCCGGAACGGACCATGTTGACGATACACCCAATCAGAAAATTGAAACCTACAATGATCCTGTACATCCGCTGAGTGATGTCTGCTCATCGGCTATCATGTTCCAGAACTATATGGACTATTCCGATGACAAGGTGATGAACCTGTTCACCAAAGATCAGGTTGAACGCATGGTCACCGTGCTGGAAAGTAGCCCGCGAAGATTTTCCCTGCTTTCATCCTCCGGATTACTGGAACCTGAGCCCGTGGGAAATGATATTGCCGTGATTGATGTGGCTTCACCTTCCTTCGTTTCCTGTAATACCTCTGCTGTTCCCCGTTTCACGATCGAGAATGTGGGGACAACCGACATATCATCATTCAAGATCAGCTACCGGATAGATAATGGCCCGGTTCAGATCGATGAGGAAAGCTACAGTCATGTGGACCTGAAAGAAGATGACCAGATTGAAATCACCATGCCTCCGATTTCATTAGCGCCCGGAACTCACCATCTCGAACTGGAGATCATCGACCCGAATGGTTTTCAGGATTCCATTCCTGAAAACAACGTCATCGACCTGACGTTCGCCATCAATACGGCACAGGACCGCATTCCATTACGTCAGCAGTTTGAAGATGATTTCGATGCCGCCTGGACCATTGTTAATCCGGCTGGCGGAATGAACTGGGAGATCACAGAGCTCAGCACAACCCATGCCCTTCGGTTCAATGCCTTCAGCAACGTTATCCCCGGAGATGAATCCTGGTTTGTTTCACCCGTGCTGGATCTTAGCAATGTAACAGACACACGCATGCTCTTTGATCTGTCGTATGCGTATCGTGAAGATGGTGAAGACCAATTGAAGATACTGGCCTCTACGGATTGTGGTGAAACGTACGACAAGATCCTGTTCAGCAAAACCGGTGAGTCTTTCGCGAGTGGAAGAGTTTCGTCTACCTCCTGGGCACCGCTCAACGATCAGCAATGGAGTGAGGAATCCATTTCGCTTTCTTCCCTGGAGGGTAACAAGGATGTTCGGATTGCCTTCGTGGCTACCAACGATAATGGCAACAATGTCTATATCGACAACCTTGAGTTTTTTGTATCCTACCCGGATAATCCGGTAGAAACAAATACCCTTGTATCGGTTTATCCGAACCCCGCAGAAGATGGTGAGATCAATGTTGTGCTTAGTCTTCCGGAGCGGGAAAATGCATCTGTAGAAATTCTGGATGCCCTGGGAAAAACAAAGTTTACCACGGAAATACCGGATGCGCTGAATCAGACGTTCCCGATCTCTATGCTGACCACCTCTCCGGGATTATATTTTTTACGTTTCAAGACCCCTACCATAACCCAGGTTATCAAGTTCATGGTGGTGGAATGATCCCGCACCAACCTTGATTTCAACTGATCAACTATCAACGCCATTTCACTATCTTTCGGCAAAGAAATATTTTCTAAATGTCGAAGAAGAAAAAAGTAGCGATTCTATACGGAGGCCGTTCGGTAGAACATGGTGTTTCCATCAACTCGGCCCGCAATATTTTTGAAAACCTGGATAAGAATAAATTCGAAGGTGTACCTATCGGGATCAGCACCAATGGCCAGTGGTTCCTTACCAATGGCGTATCCAAAGATATCGAACAGGGAAAAGCGTTAGGGTTATTGCTTGATCCGTCCAATCCGGGTTTCATCTTAATATCCAGTGGTGACCGTTTTAAAGTAGATATCGTTTTCCCCGTACTGCATGGAACCGATGGTGAAGACGGAAGTATCCAGGGCATGATCAAGGCTATGGATATTCCCATGGTAGGCACAGGTGTACTGGGTTCTTCGATGTCCATGAACAAGATCGTAGCCAAGCGTGCATTGAAAGATGCCGGCTTACCGGTTACTGACTTCATGACGTTCCGCTATGACGAGAAACATAAAATCACCTTCAGCGCTATCGCTAAAAAACTGGGCACTCCATTCATGGTAAAATCAGCGAGCCTGGGTTCTTCGGTAGGTGTTTCCAAAGTGAAGAACAAAAATGATTTCAAGAAGGCCGTGGATGAAGCCTTCCGCTACGACAATGAGATGCTGGCCGAGTCATATGTATCCGGACGTGAAATAGAATGCGCCATACTTGGCAATTTTCCACCGGAGGCTTCCTATCCGGGAGAAGTAGTGATCAGCAAGAACTATGAGTTCTATACGTTCGATGCCAAGTATGTTGATCCCGATGCCGTTCGTATTGACGTACCCGCAAAACTTTCAAAACCGGTGGCTGAAAAGATAAGAAAGGCTTCCGTCAAAGCTTTCGAAGCGCTGCACTGTGAAGACTTCTCACGCGTTGATCTCTTTCTCGACAAAAAAGGAAAAATATACATCAATGAAATAAACACCATTCCCGGGTTTACCAATTCCAGTATGTACCCGGTGATGTGGAAAGAAAGAGGCATTGGATTCTCTGATCTGATCACCCGGCTTCTTAACCTTGCCCAGGAACGTTATGACCGGGGCAAACGCATTCAACGCGACTTTGAGTCCGCTTTAAAATTCTGATCCTCGTATATTTACCCGAATAACCTTTACGGAATGAAGTTCGATTTCAAGAAATATAACCGGAACACCCTGGGCGGCCTGCTGTTACACCTGTTGCTGGCCCTTTGCTTATTGCTGGTTATGGCTGTTGTTTACTTCTTTGCTTACCTGCCTAACCTTACCAATCATGGTGAGACGATCACTGTACCGAATATTGAAGGCATGCAGGTGGCACAGCTTGAGGAATTCCTTCTCACGAAAGACCTGCGTTATGAAGTGAATGATTCATCGTACTCATCCGAGTATCCTCCGCTTACGGTATTAAAACAATATCCGCATGCAGGAGCCAAAGTGAAGGAAGGCCGGAAGATCTTCATCTCGATTAACCGTACCAATCCGCCTACTGTTCCGGTTCCGGACCTGATCGATGGGTCCGTTGTAAATGCTGACGCCCTGCTGCGCACCAATGAATTAAAGCGTGGACGGATAACACTGGTTTCCGGTCCTTTCAATGTGGTGAAAGAAATGAAAATGGGAGGTGCGAAAATTGAGCCGGGTGTCCGGGTTCCGAAAGGATCTGTTATTGACCTGGTAGTAATGGATGGCGGAAAACGAAATGGTGAAATGTTTGATCTGGTCGGCCAGGAGTTGGAGGATGCCAAATTTCTACTGCTGGGTAACAGTTATAATTTCGAGATCTACGTGATCGGTGATACCCTTGGTGAGCCTCCTGTTGTACTGAAACAAAAGCCTGACCCCGGTGAAAATATTAAGGTAGGAGACATCGTTGATTTGTGGGTAGGTAAGCCCGGCACGGAAGTTCCTGAAGATGAAAATGGAGAAGAAGAAGACGAATAAAACACGCCTGACTTTCTTAACTTCTTACCCGCTTGCGCGGTATGCCTGCATTTCTATTTTCTTTTTTATCACCAGCATCGACCTGCTCGCTCAACTCACGGTTTATCCTACACAACGAAAATCAGCTGCTGCACGCAAAAGTCCGCCTGCGGCACGAACACAAAGTACGGATCCGTTGTCGCTTCCTTTCTTTGATGATTTTTCATTCACACCTGTAGATGATCTGAACGACACACTTTCAAATTATCCACTCGACTCCATCTGGATGAACAGTCAGAGTGTGTGGATCAGCAGTGGGATTGGCATCAATGCACCTTCCAAAAACGTAGCCACCTTTGACGGCCTGGACTCATTGGGCTTACCCTACACCGATGTAACGCTTGCATCCGGATTGTGTGATAGCCTGGTGTCCCATCCGATCAAATTAGGTAAACCTCATGTATCCCAGGCAGAGCGCAATTCCATCTGGTTTAGTTTTCGGTTCCAGTGGCAGGGCAATGGCGAGCCTCCCGATGACAATGATTATCTCCGGTTGATGTTCCGGAACAGAAAAGGGAGATGGATACAAATGTGGAGATCTCCCAATAAGAATTATGATCCCACTGTTTTTTATGATACGATCATCCAGGTAAACGATGTACCCAGCGCTCCGGCCAACGATACCGCCAGATTCTTCCACGATAACTTCCAGTTCAAATTTGAGAACCGCGGACGCAAGACCGGGCAATTCGATACCTGGAATGTCGACTACATCTACCTGAATAAAGGAAGGACGATCAACAGCAAATCATTTCCGGATCGCGCATTGGCATCGGGTATAACTCCCTTGTTTGCCGGCTATTACGCTGTCCCTATAAATCATTTTTTTGCCAGTCCTGAAATCGACAGTGTTGAGGTTGATATTCAAAGTAACAGTGACACAGACCTGAACGCTATTGAATATGAATCCACGATCATCATTCGCGATTCGGTTGACAATACGGTAAATAAAAATCAGATCACATTAGTCACGGGTGAAGGTGTTGGTGAAAGTGGCGGGATACTTTCACCCTATGAGCGTGTGCGACAACGGGTCGCGGGTCTCCCCGAATTAACCGATTTCAATTCCGATGCCTTCTATATCGATGCTGTACTTTCTGTCAATGTAACGGGAGACTCGCTGAATGCCGGACCTTTTAATCCCATTAACTTCAGGGTGAATGATACGGCTTCTGTAAGGTATGTGCTTCATGATTACTATGCCTACGATGATGGTTCAGCAGAATACTCCGCTGTAAATGCCCAGGCGGGTGATCACTTTGCCTATGCTTTTGATATGCTCGATCCTGAACCGGATACATTAACCGGGTTCTACGCATACTTTCCAAGCTTTGCGCTCAACGGCAGCCGCCAGATCAACATTCACATTTATAAAGACAACAATGGTGTTCCCCAGAACCAGCCCTATTACTCCATTCCCGGCTTTACCGTTCAGCGGATCGGCATCAATCAGTTTCAGTTCATTAAAATAATTGAGCCTGTTGTTCTGCAGGGACGCTTCTACATCGGCTATGAATCGGTGAGTGTGCGCATCGGTCTTGACATGAGTCACGATACGGGTGACCGGATATTTGATAATATCGGGAAGGTGTGGTATCCGAATACAAAAATACATGGAAGCATTATGTTAAGACCGGTGTTCGGAAAAAGTACAGGCGAAGGCCCCATCACCGGCATACCTGAAGGGAAACTTCTTTCCTTGTATCCGAATCCCAGCAAGGGTCAGTTTTTCATGAAAGGTGATGCGACCCTTCTGGAAGCTTACAGTGTAACCGGAAGAAGCGTAAACTTCACCTCAGAAGAATTTGGCGATGGACAACAGATTACGTTCATCAATCCCGTTGCCGGACTTTACATACTGAAGATCAAAAAAGAAAATCAGATCATCACGCACAAGGTGATTGTGTATTAGAGGCTACACACTTATTCACTCATGATGAACGGTGCGGGACTTACGCACAGCACAAAGATCAGCAAGGCAATCCATCCTAAAATAATTCGTTTCGCATCCAGCGGGACTTCAATTTCAGAACCCGGATGCTGAATACCAATAAAGCGGCTGACCACAAATCCGAACAAGAACCATCCCGGATATCCTTTTACTTGTGGTAACACCCAGGCCAGAATGAATTGTACGGCAAACAAAACCAGGGCGTACATGATGCGGTTCTGCATGTCGCTTGATAGCGCGCGGAAACAGAAGTAATAAAATCCAATCGTTAAGGGAATGCCTGTCAGCAACGTATTCTGATCTTGAAGAGGCGATAACATCCCCAGGCCGGAATAAAAGAATACCAAAGTGAAAAATGAGGTCGCGATAATGCGATGCCATTTGCTTCCAAAGAGGCCATAAGTAATGTGTCCGCCATCCAGCTGACCCATGGGAAGTAAATTCAGCGCAGTAAAAAGCAAGGCAAAGAACCCGGCCATCAAAACGGGATAGTGCATCATTTCATGCGGATTCGGTATTCGTTGTTTGTCGGAAACGAAATACCCGAAGATCTCAAAGAGCAGATTTGAACCGATCTGCAGATCAAGCGCCTCGTGCTCCTTCATGTATTCTTCCGAATACACGTGCTCTGCATAATTCAATCCGTATTGCTCATACTCCGGGTGAAACCTGAAAACGTAATCGGCCGGAGGAAGTGTAGCAAAACCATAGGCGGTAATAAACAGGGCGACAATAAATCCAGCAAGTGGTCCGGCAAGTCCGATATCAAACTGCTGTATGGTTGACTTTACCCTTTCCCTGATCCGGATCACTGCCCCAAGGGTTCCAATGGGTGGCAACAGAAGTGGTGGAAAAGGAATGTAATACGGTAAGCTGGTATGGATCTTATAGTGTCGTGCAGTGAAATAATGACCGAGTTCGTGCACGGTAAGAATGAGCAGGAACGGAATCGAATATTCCATACCATCAACAAATTCACTCCATGTGCATCCCTGCAGTAACGCAAGCTTTCCCGAATTCCAGAATACACCTGCTAATGTGGTGCTGATGAATGTCGCTATAAAAAGTCCTGTCTGTAGTAAGACCTGCCGCTGTTCTTTACGCATGAAAATAATCGAGCATTAAATCCGGAGTCGTCACATGAACGGTTTGAATCCCCAATGATTGTGCCCCGGCAATATTCTCCGCATTATCATCGAGAAAAAGTGTTTGTCCGGCTATCAGGTTATTCTCTTGCAGCACCTGTTCAAAAATTTCCGCATCCGGTTTTCGTTTTTTCAACAGGTGAGAATAGTATGACCGGTGAAAGTAATGATCCAGTGCATGTCCGCCAGCCGCAGGCACAACCGTACCATTGATATAGTTCAGGTGAATGGTATTTGTATTACTTAAGAGGATAACATTGTATTGCTCTTTTAGTTTTAACAGCAGCGAAAGCTTAGCCGGAGGTATACGAACCAGCATGGCATTCCAGCAGCGGTCAAGTTCCTGATCGGTGGCCTGAACCGAATAGAGTTTCCGGACAAAATCACGGAAGTCGTTATCGGAGATCAAACCTTTCTCATAGTCAACAAACCCGGATGAGGTCTGAAAAAGACGCGCCACCTGTTGCTTATCCAGTCCTGAAAGTCCTGAAAATTGCTGCAGGGTGCTGTCAACCGACAGGTCCAGAATAACACCACCCAAATCGAAGATGAGGTTTTTAACAGATGCGGATACCATAGTAGAAATGAAGAAGGTTGTCCGTTTACAGACAACCTTACGTGAGTGGGCCCAGCTGGGCACGATCCAGCGACCCCCTGATTATGAGTCAGGTGCTCTAACCAGCTGAGCTATGGGCCCGATTTTTCTCTAAATCGAGGCGCAATTTTACGGATTTATTTATCATGATAAAAAAATCGGTGTGATAAAAAGGGCTTTCCTGAAATTGATGATGATAAAGTTTGAGATGAATTATTGCTCTGATGACTGCCCACCCTTCCTTGCTGATACTAGGTTACGTTTTACTCCTTATCGATCCCTTAGATGCCAATTTGATGTTTGGTTCTCCAAAAAATTTGCGGCTCATGGACATGTTTTTTAAGCGGTTTAAAACTCCAAAAATGAGCTACATACCAATTTTTTGTGAGATTTAATTGTTTATAGCTCATTAAGTATAAAAATAAAGCTCATTAGTGGTTATAACCAAGCTTCAAAAATATTATTTTTGAGCTTGAAATATGGCTAAAAAAACAACTGCCAGGGTCAACAGTCTGCTGGACTTTATCCGTGCAAACCCCAATCTTTCATCAAAGGAGATTCACACAGGTCTTCAAAATGAATTTGCATACGCTACCCTTAAGCGCATGCTTCAAAACCTGCTGGATGAAAACTTCGTGCAAACCACAGGAAGAGGAAAAGCCACCCGTTACAGGATAAGCGATGCCTATGAATTATTTTCACCCGTTGACCTCGATGAATATTTCAAAAAGGAAATTGACGAAAGGAAAATAAAACATCACTTCAACCATCAGGTTTTTAATCTGCTGCAAAATGTCAACGTGTTTACAGATGCAGAAAATAAATACCTGACAGCGCTGCAGCAAGGTTATGAAAAGAATGTTGCCGGACTTTCAGACCCAGAACGTAACAAAGAACTTGAACGCCTGGCTATTGATCTGAGCTGGAAATCTTCACAGATTGAAGGAAATACATATTCGTTGCTGGAAACCGAACGATTGCTGAAGGAAAAAGAAACAGCTGCCGGTAAAACGCGTGATGAAGCTACCATGCTTTTGAACCATAAAGAAGCGCTGGATTTTATCATTGAAAACCCACACCACCTGAAACATTTATCTATTGCACGAATTGAAGAAATTCACAGCATACTCATTAAAGACCTGAATGTTGAACGGAACATCAGGGCACGAAGAGTGGGTATTTCAGGTACAAACTATCGTCCGCTGGAAAATGAATTCCAGATCAGGGAAGCTCTTGAACAAACGTGTGGCCTTATTAACAAACTCGACAACGTATTTTCAAAAGCCATACTTTCACTGGTACTGATTTCCTATATACAAGCTTTTACAGACGGGAACAAACGTACAGCACGGATTGTCAGTAATGCAATTTTGATCAGTCACAATCATTGTCCTCTGTCGTTCCGTACCGTTGACTCTGTATTGTATAAAAAAGCTATGCTTCTGTTTTATGAACAAAATAACCTGACCGCCTTCAAAAAGATTTTTATAGAGCAGTTTGAATTTGCCACGAAAACGTATTTCTAACCTGTTACTTCAGCCTGGCAGCATATTCATCTTCGTCAAAACCCAGCAACACTACCTTATCCTTTACCTCTATCAATGGTCTTTTGATCACGCTGGTCTTCTCTTTCATCAATGCAATGGCGGCCGTTTCATTCGTAACTTTCGCTTGCACCTTTTCATCCAACTGACGCCATGTAGTGCCGCGTTTATTCACCAGGCTCTCCCACCCTACCTGTTTGCTCCACGATTTCAGTTTTGCATCCGTTATACCTTTCGCTTTGTAATCATGAAATTCAAATTCGATCTTATTTTTCTTCAGCCAATCCAGTGCGGATTTTACGGTGTTGCAGTTTTTAATTCCGTAGACGGTCATAGTTGATCAGAATAAAATGATAGATTTTGTACTTAATTTTAAAGGTATGAAGATAACAACGATTCTTAAATCCTGCTGTATTGTTGTACCTGCTGTATTGTTTTCCTGTCAGTCAAAAAAAGATCCTGAAAGCACTATGAAATCTCCTGCGATAAAAGATGTTCACTCCTATGCCGAACCGGATAAGGCCCGCGTAACACACCTGAACTGGAAGGCCACCGTAAATTTTTAAACCAAAACCATTCAGGCCACCGCCATCTGGTCAATTCAGACTGCACCCGATGCAGACATCATCACATTCGATAGTAAAGGATTGAAGATCGGAAAAGTATTATTGAATGAATCCACTGTGGCTGAATTTAAGACCTCTGAAAATGATCCGATCCTCGGACAAAGTATTGCCATACTACTGAGGCCCGGTACTACATCGGTTACCATTCAATATGAAACCAACCCTGATGCAGAAGCGGTGCAATGGTTGAGCGCGCAGCAGACAGCCGGAAAAAAATATCCGTTCATGTTCACGCAATCACAAGCTATACTGGCACGAAGCTGGGTGCCCTGTCAGGATTCACCCGGTATTCGCTTTACCTATGAAGCGGATGTTACCGTACCGAAAGATTTACTCGCCTTGATGAGCGCTTCCAACCCGCAGCAAAAAAATGATTCGGGTACGTATCACTTTGAAATGAAGCAACCCATTCCATCTTATCTTCTTGCGCTTGCCGCTGGAGACATTGCCTTCAAGCCAATAAGTAACCGCAGCGGCATTTATGCTGAACCTTCGCTGGTAGACACTTCGGCCTGGGAGTTTGCCGATCTTGAAAAAATGATTGCCGGTGCCGAAGAACTTTACGGAGCGTATCAATGGGATCGCTATGATGTACTGGTGTTACCTCCAAGTTTTCCATTCGGGGGCATGGAGAATCCAAGACTTACTTTTGCTACGCCAACTATTCTGGCAGGCGACAGGTCACTTACCTCACTCATTGCCCATGAACTGGCGCACAGCTGGTCTGGGAATCTCGTTACAAATGCCACGTGGGACGACTTCTGGCTGAACGAAGGTTTCACCGTATACTTTGAAACACGTATCATGGAGAAACTCTATGGCCGTGATTATGCAGAAATGCTTGCGTCCCTTAATCTGCAGGAACTCCGGGAAGAAGTAAAATCACTCACCGATGACAGCCTCGCAGCAGATACCAAACTCAAGCTAAACCTGGAAGGGAGAAATCCGGATGACGGTGTAACCAACATTGCTTACAATAAAGGATATTATTTCCTCCGTACCATCGAAGAACAAAACGGAAGAGAAAAATTCGATCAGTTCGTGAAAGATTACTTTTCGCAGAACGCATTCAAGGTGATGACTACCGAAGAATTTATTCCTTTCATCAAAGACTATTATCAGAAATCATTTTCAATCGGTTTACCCGATAGTCTGTTCAACGACTGGATCTACAGCGAAGGTCTGCCTGCCTATTGTCCGAAACCGAATTCAGATCGGTTTACTAAAGTAGATGCCGTGCTTTCTCAATGGAAAGAGAATTCAGCGGTTCAGCCTGCCGCTGTAAAAAGCTGGAGCACACACGAGTGGCTGCACTTTCTAAAAAATCTTCCGGAGAAACTCACTCCGGCACAAATGAAATCCCTGGATCAGCTTGGTAATTTTACATCGTCTGGCAATTCGGAAATCATTGCATCATGGGCTGTGATCTCTATCCGCAACTCATACGAAGCCATGAATGCTAAAATTGAAAACTTTCTGATCCACACCGGAAGGAGAAAATTCCTGATGCCCGTGTATAGCGAATACATCAAGACTCCGGAAGGTAAGGCGGTGGCCTTATCGATTTACAGGAAAGCCCGCCCGAATTATCATTTCGTAGCGGTTAACAGTCTGGACAAACTCCTCGCACCTTAACGTGGTGAATGAACTATTGAAATAGATAGTAACTATCCGCAAATAAAGCGCTTGAAATTTACCCGGGCTGTCAATTCAGATTTTAGTTTTACATTCTTTAAAACTTAAACCGTATACACTATGTCTAAGAAATTAACCGGCAAAGTTGCTATCGTAACCGGAGCAAGTGCCGGCATCGGATGGGAAAGCGCACTTGAATTAGCAAAAGAAGGCGCTCATGTTGTGCTTACAGCCCGAAGAGAAAGCAGGCTAAAAGAGCTGGCTGAAAAAATAACTGCATTGGGATCAAAGGCGCTTATCGTTATCGGTGACGCTGCCGATGAAGCGACCGCAAAGAAAACGATAGCCGCAGCAAAATCACTGGGAAGCATCGACATCCTCATCAACAACGTGGGTGTCGGTGTTTATAAAAACCTGGTCGATACTTCTGCAGCTGAATATGATGAAATGGTTGACACGAATGTGCGGTCAACGTTCCTGTTCACCCGGTATGCTGTGCCGGTTATGATCGAACAAAAGCAAGGCACCATA
>DASXWH010000163.1:0-4365 GCA_036503775.1 Ohtaekwangia sp. | reverse complement strand
TGAGATAATCAGTTGCTTCGGCAAACCAAAGAGCTTAAATATTTTCTTCACTTGGTGAATGTGATAGAAGTGGCCGGTCTTTTGTCCAACTTCCTGTTCTTCCTTTTTAATCCATTTCTGGAATGTGAGCCAACTAACGTCATACATCTGGGCAAGTTGTTTGTGTGTGAGTGCTCTTAGTACGAATGTCTCATGTTTCTCTAATCGCTGCTGTTTCATCCTTGCGCCTTATTGTTGAGAGATAAAATTATCGCGGGAAAAAACGGTGACTTAACGATTATAAAGAAATGTAAATGAATTTTCACGAATTCATTCGATTATTAAAGAAGACGAATGAATTCCAACAGTCGTTAAAAAAATGTTGAAATGGGGTTGGAATGCACTCGAAAAAAGTTGCTAATAGGTGCTGTTTGGTTCATGTGTCTGAACCGGATTTAACTATACAGTTATTTTTAAACCGGATTAGGCTATACAGTAGCTCGGATTCAGCTATACAGATGGACGAATAAGCTATACATTTCATATTTCTTGCAACATTGAAATCGTTTCAAAGGAAAGGTTTCAGAAATTATCTTATGAAAGATTAGCTGTTTTGAAATGATATTCCTCTGAATACAGCAGATCTTTTAATTAATCGGTTCATTTCTTTTAAGAACTCATCGCATTTTCGGTGGCTTGTTCAAAGCGAAATTCGTCAGCATTGATATCTTGCATCATCTCTTTCAGTTCCTTTTGTAGGCCGAAAAGAACCTTCATTCGCTCGTCAACTGCTGTTTGGTGTTGATGACGATCCATAGCATAAGTTATCCAATAATTACGAATAAAAGTTAGCAAACACTTTATTGAATTTTAAATAGTTAGTACTTGTGGTCGTAAATCTCAAGAGGAAACAAGCTCTGCTGGAGAGCAACTTGTCAGCAATAAGATTTACCGACTGGAGTGGTCAGAGGGCTCTCCATGTCGGGGAAACCTTTTCAATTTTACAACATGGAAAGACTAGTGATCGGAGATACCGTATTCAACAAGGACGAATATTACATGGATAATAAAATCACTATGCTCGATATACCCAGATTTGGTTGGGTTGTTAGGTGTAGTAGTTCCGACTTAATCTGACAGTTGGGTTAACTTAGAAGTGCAAACTATCAAGTTAAACCCTTTAAACTGTCAGAAAATGAGAACAGAAACGAAGTTAATCAAAACGAAATTAGGTCTTATAAATTTAGCTGAGCATTTAGGTAATGTCAGCCAGGCATGTCGGATGATGGGTTATTCCCGCGACAGCTTTTACAGAATCAAAGAGCTTTATAATACTGGTGGAGAACTGGCTTTGAAAGAGGTCAGCCGTAGAAAAGCTATTCCCAAAAATCGAGTCGAACCGGAGGTCGAAGAAGCTGTTGTTCAGATTGCCATTGAGCAACCAGCCCTCGGTCAAGTACGTGTGGCCAATGAACTTCGTAAACGAGGAGTGTTCATTTCTCCTTGTGGAGTGCGTTGCGTTTGGCAACGACATGACATGGAGACATTCCCCAAACGTTTAGCAGCGCTAGAAGCAAAGGTGGCTCAAGAAGGGATTATCCTCACTGAAGCTCAAATGATTGCGCTGGAACGTAAGCGCGAAAAACGCGAAGCCTTCGGGGAAATCGAGACAGAGCATCCAGGTTACCTAGGTGCTCAGGATACTTACTACGTTGGCAACATCAAAGGCGTTGGGAGAATCTATCAGCAGACCTTCATTGACACTTACTCCAAGGTTGCATTTGCTAAGCTCTATGATCGCAAGAACGCTATCACTGCAGCAGATATGCTCAACGACAAGGTGATGCCATTCTTCGATGAGCAACAAATTCCTTTACTGCGCATTCTTACAGATCGGGGCACGGAGTATTGTGGCAAAGCTGAGTATCATGAGTACGAACTCTACTTGAGAATCGAAAATGTTGAGCACTCCAAAACAAAAGTTAAGAGTCCACAGAGCAATGGAATCTGTGAACGCTTTCACCGGACTATCCAAGACGAATTTTATGCGGTTGCCTTCAGGAAGAAGCTATATGATTCGCTAGAGTCGCTCCAGGCAGATCTTGATCAATGGATCAGTGAGTACAATGAACAACGGACACACAGTGGAAAGTATTGCTACGGAAGGACGCCTTGGGAAACGTTTAAGGCCACTAGAGAAATCGCCCTAGCTAAAATGGTTGATCAAAGTTATCAACCGGTATGAGCACACCTTTTCATTTTTTCCTCATAGGCCGCAAACAGCCGCAAGCGGAAAAGAAGTCAAGGGTGGCTTTGGCCGTGCGAAGGCTTTTGCGCGGCCACTCGCGTAGCCCTTGACTTCTTTGGAGCGGTGGCTACCTTTGCCTGTGAGGAAGGAATGCCTAACTCAACTGTCAGATCAAGTACTAGCTATTACAGTTAAGGCAATAGACAATGATATGTTAATCCTGGAACGGGCTCATCCTCAGCTACGATTGCTCATGACGGCCACTATTGAACGAAAGTACCTTCGTAAATTTGTTCAGTAGTAGGGTGCTATTCCAAGAGTACATGGCTTAAAAACTCAGAACGCGACAGCGTTCATTTTTCAATCGTGGGTTATTCTTGAATGCTCTACGCTTCCATTTTTTCACAAGAAGAATAATCTTATTAGTAAACCAAATCATCATACAAATAAACATTCGTGTCAATCTGTTCAACAATCCTACTATGACTATTGCTTGGCTCAGGCTCATACGTCATTAAAATACCTCCCTTTAAGTTCGGGTTTGGCGACTGTAATGTTTTTCCAAGAGCCACGAAAACACCGCCATGGGATATAGTTATTGCCTTCGGTTCGATCGCTTCAAACAAATTTAGGATTTCTCGTAAGTCATTATCCTGGTACATCGTTCTAAACCTTTGTAGTTCCTCTGGGCTGCACTTACTATTGGGAAATTCATGGATCAAGCTCAAGTCGGAAGGATTAAGGTACATGGAAGCAGCGCCAATTTCTCCGTCAAATCCCAATTCGACTTGTCCTCTTTTTTTTATGATGGTTACTACTTGAAAATCATAATTGCCAGCCAAAGTTTGACTTAACCTTCGTATTTCAACTAAGCTGTCCTTATTTGTGGTGTAATAATCTTTCATACATTGAGATGAGTCACAATTCGTTAACACCATCATTGAAATCAACATTCCTAATATCATAATCTTTCTGTTTAATAAGTTAATCATTGGTTTTCGGGATTTCAATCATACCATAAACAGCCGAGGAAAACTGAGTAGCATCCATTGTAACTGGTTTTTGTTCTTTTCCATAATCCCAATAGGTAATCTTATATTCATTACCGACCTGTTCGATGGAAACAACATGGATGTAATGGGTAGCCGTTGCATTAAGGCCTTCATCGTACTTAAACTTATCGGAGTTTACGTACAAGACTACATCATTGGTTTCCATAGCTTCTTGTACGTCAAAAACGTTAAAAACTATGGTAAATCCTTGAACTTTTACATCGGCACCCGTCACTTCAACATCAAAACCAAAATCTTCCCAAATTTTTGTCGCCTTGGATAGAACGCCACTAGCCCATATATCCTCTTCATCGCCGGGGTCATAATCTTGATTTAAAATATTTAGAGACTCTTCATAGTGGTCTGCCAGGGTCATGAAAAGCATCTGATCAAGTTCATTAATGGTTCGACCTTTCTCTTCATCTTGGTTGTCATTAAAAACATCACTACCAACAGCATCCCTTGCTGCCTGGGAGGCCTCGGGAACATTCATTCCTCCATTGTTATTGTCATATACAAAAGTACCGTTTTCGTATAAGTCTTTCATTGCATCAACCATCCCTTTCGGGTCTTCTTTGTAAACCTGTTTAGCTATTGCAGCAGCCCAGCAAAAGTTAGTTCCTGCTCCTTGATTGGTTCCCTCATGTCCTGCCTCAGCTACACGCGCTCTCAACTGATCCAAAAAGTCATTGGGGTCAACGTTTGGAAAGTGGGTGCTTTGCGCAAGGGTTCCATTTTCTGGTATCGCTGCCAGGGCTTCCGCAGGTGTAGAGGTGTTCGGTGGTTGCCTATCCTGATCAAGCACATCATCACTTGTCGTAGTATTAGCAAGCACATTCACTCGCTCTTTAATTTCATCTCCTTCCGGGCTATCATCCCTGACTACCGCATTGTTTAATAAAGCTCTCGCCTCATTAACTGGATGTTTCTTTGCCAGATACTCTTTGAGCTGAGCGGTATCATCAGCATCCTGTGCCAGTTTATCGTCCTGAACAACAGATATAGGCAGCGTGCCAGATGTTTCTTTTCGACCACCTGAGCCGGATGATCCTGCGCCATAAGCATCGGTACTGCTTCCTTCGTAAC
>DASXWH010000162.1:0-2410 GCA_036503775.1 Ohtaekwangia sp. | reverse complement strand
TATTATGATCTTCGGAAACTCGGGTAACGGTGGTTGGAATGGTTTACGCACGACATCCGCTTTCGTAGATAAGTTCAGTGATTCTCCTAATGAAGCACGTGCGCTTTTTGCCAAGGAAGATAAAGGTCAGTCGCTCGAGATCGACCAGGTAAATCAAAGCACGCAAGGCTACGGAATCTTCAAGTTCAGAAACGTAACCTCCAATGGAACCCCCGGAAGCCATCCGACATTTCAGGATACTGATTTTCCAATGTTCCGATTGGCTGATGCTTACCTGATGTATGCTGAAGCCGTGGTACGTGGGGGAACAGGCGGAAGTATGGGTACAGCGCTGGATCTCGTGAATGATATCCGGACTCGCCCGGGTGATGTTACTGCGGGTAATGCTGCAGGGGCTATCACCATGCCGGAGCTCACCCTTGATTTTATCCTGGATGAACGCGCCCGAGAACTATACTGGGAAGGTCACCGGAGAACGGACCTGATCCGTTTCGGAAAATATACGGGTAATACCTACCTCTGGGCCTGGAAAGGTGGTGTAAAGGATGGAGCTTCTATCGATGCAAAGCGCGCTATTTTTCCGGTACCTGCTGCTGACCTTGCTTCCAACCCTAACCTGGAGCCTACCGAAGGGTATTAATTGAAACAATTAATGACTAAGTGAAATGAAAAACATACGAATATTCTTTCTATTTCTTCTGGCTGCGGGTTGCCTGGCTTCCTGCGATGAAGACATAACCAAGGCAAAGGTCAAGGCCGATGTTGACGCAAATGAATTATCCGAGCCATCATCCGATTCGTACATCCTGTCGATGGATGATAAGGATGATGTGATGGAAACCTTTGAATGGACTGCTACGGATTTTGGATTTGATGCGTCAGTTACCTACACGCTCGAATTTGATCGGGCGGAAAACAATTTCGAAAACCCGACCGAGTTCGCTTCTACCAACAATTTTCTCGGTGCCGAAGTCAACGTGGGTGCATTCAACGATCTGTTGCTGGGTGCCGGCCTGACTCCTGAAGAGGTCACCCAAATTGAGATCCGTGTCGTTTCGTGGGTGAATGATAATGTTGAACCGGTATACTCCAATGTCAGAACCATTGAAGTTGCTTCGTACGCTACCTCGTTCCCTCCGATCTGGGGTATGGGTGCTGCCCTGAAAGGCTGGGGTCCATGGCCTGCTAACGCGGTAGAGTGGCAAAGCAGTGAGTATAAAAAGTACTCAACCATTGCCTACTTCACCAGCGGTGAAACGTTCCGTTGGTTTGCTCAACTGGGCTGGGATGGAACAGCTTACAATTACCCGTACTTTACATCTGTTAGTCCTCTTTTTGAGAATGCAAATGATGGCGACTCAAATCTGAGACTGGTAGGCTCAACAGGCTGGTACAAGGTTGATGTTGATCTCGGTGCCAAGACCGTAGTAGCCGAAGAAGTTGATGAACCTGTAATGTACATGACCGGGGCTGGAATTGGTGGCTGGGATCAGCCGGGTACAGGTGTCAGCATTAAGATGACATACCTGAAACCAGGCGTGTTCCAGGCAGATGCACCATTTGTGTCAGGTGAAACATGGCGCTTCTTTGGTCAGGCTAACTGGAGTCCTGTATCATACAACTATCCATTCTTCGAAAGTGTGCCTGATCATTTCGAAAATGCAGGAGATGGTGATTTGAACTTCCGTGTTGTTGGAGAGTCAGGAACTAAAAAAATTACTGTTGACATCAATGAAAAAACGGTAACCCTTGGTGATCCGCCACTACCTGTCCTGTATATCACCGGAGATGATTTTGGCTGGGGCTGGAATGATGGTCAGTATGAGGAAATGACGTATGATGTGGGTACGGGTAATTTTACGATCACCACCGAACTTACCGCTACAAAGTTATTCCGCTTCTTCCCGCAGAAAGGCTGGGATAATTCATACACCTATGAATATTTCACCACGATTGATTCAGAGTTAGGTGATCAGGGTCCTACCGATCATAATTTCGTGTATAACGGAACGACAGGTTCCCGAACCATAACCGTGAACCTGACGAATAAAACGGTCAGCGTGGATTAGTTGATTTAGTGTAAAGTATTTTTCAAAAATCAGGAGTTACGTAACTCCTGATTTTTTATTTAGAACAGATGATTTCACGGTCAGCAATCCTGCTACTTCCTATTTGTGCACTGATTCTTTTCCGCTGTAACCGGGAACCCGATACGCTTTTCACAAAAATTTCCCCGGAGCATTCCGGTATTTCATTCATCAATGAAATTGTCGAAACGCCAGACATGAACATCATGACCTACGAGTATACCTACAACGGAGGGGGTGTTGCTGCTGGTGATTTTAATAACGATGGTTTATGTGATCTCTACTTTACCGGAAATGCCGTAAGCAATAAACTGTACATCAAC
>DASXWH010000161.1:0-9191 GCA_036503775.1 Ohtaekwangia sp. | reverse complement strand
CCGGTGCTGGCACATCTCGATGATTCAGACATCAGTGTGATGTTCAGTAATCATCCTGCATTGAGCCGCATAGCAGATCAGGGGCCCTTAACACCCGATCACATCATCCGGACAAAGCGGACACCATTGGTTTTATCAGATGATCATGAGGGTTCATTGAATACCTATGTGCAGGAGTATGAAAACTATTTCAATGAATTTAATAGTGGCAATCTGATTTCGCTTGACAAAGCTCCACGGTGGGCAATCTGGCCTCAGCATGGAACGCTTTCATTTGATACCGGAATAAAAGCCATTCAGATCATCAGGGATATCAGCCAACATACCATGAAGGCGATTCTTCAGGCAGAGAAGTTAGATCAATGGACAGCCATAAGCCAGAAAGATCTTTTCGAAATGGAATACTGGGTGCTGGAACAGGATAAGCTAAAGAAAGGTGGAAGCGCCAAACCCATGCAGGGAAAAATTGCATTGGTTACCGGAGCGGCCAGTGGAATAGGGAAGGCGTGCGTTGAAAGACTAGTGTCGGAAGGCGCTGCCGTTGCGGCATTGGATATTAATCCACTTGTGACGTCCATGTTTAAAAAACAGGAGATCCTGGGAATTGAATGTGACGTGACGAATGATGAACAATTGACAAATGCTATCCGGAAAACGGTTCTTCATTTTGGTGGCGTGGACATGATCGTAGCCAATGCAGGTATTTTTCCGAAGAGCATGAACATTGCCGACATGGACCAGGCTACCTGGAACAGAACACTTGATATAAATGTGACAAGCCAGCAGCGGTTGTTAACCCTGGCAGCACCGTATCTAATGGTGGGCATTGATCCGGCAGTAGTAATTATCGGATCGAAGAATGTGGGTGCACCCGGGCCTGGAGCTTCCGCCTATTCGGTTGCTAAAGCAGCGCTTACGCAACTGGGACGGGTAGCGGCTATGGAATTTGGTGAAAAGGGAATTCGTGTAAATGTTCTTCATCCCAATGCTGTGTTTGATACCGGTATATGGAATGAACAGGTATTGGAAACCCGTGCCCGGCATTACGGACTTACAGTTGATCAGTACAAACGGAATAATATTTTAAAGGTAGAAGTGACATCCAAAGATGTCGCTGAAGTAACGGTGACAATGTTAGGCCCGGTATTCTCCAAGACAACCGGTGCACAGGTTCCGATCGATGGAGGGAATGATCGGATAATATAGTTATCGGTCAATAGTCAGTGCTCATTGGGAATGCAGGTATTGACTAATGACTAGTGCCTAATGCCTAATGACCAAATCAGCTGAGATACTTTCTGAAGATATTCATGATCTCCGCAGGCATAACGTCCATCGATCCGCGGGTTTCAATATGATCAATGATCTCACCGATAGCGTTGGGATGAAGCCCCATCCGGATACCTAAATTAAAACAGTAATGACGTTCACGGTCACTCATCGTATTGTCGATCATGATGATAATCGCAAGACGGTGAAACAGTGCATAGATCTTATACTCCCGGTCCGGAAGTTCCAATTTGGGCTCATTTTGTTCGAAATTGAGAAGTTCTTCAGACTTTATTCCGAGACGTTCAGCAACGTTCTTTATATAGACAGCCTCAACCTTCGTGAGAACATTATCAGCACATGCAAGATGGTAAAGGGCTTTAAGGTGCGATATTTTTTGTTCGTAGTTGTCCATAATCAGGGTTATGCTAACCGATAACTGTATTGTGCTTCAGTGGTTGCAGTACAGGACATGGGTTGATTCATAATTCGTGCCTGAAAACTGAATGCTGGTTCAGAAGGTTTCCGTTGCTGCGAGATAGAAACCGGAAGATTTATCACCAAAGCCAAAATCAATAGCCAGGTTTGTCCGGGTTTTCTTATCAACCATAAGCCGTAAGCCCATGCCGTAGCCCGGTTTTACCGATTCAAACAGTTTCAGTGATTGTGTCGGGTTCGTTGCTGTCGTTCCATTCACGAACAATACACCTCCCCAGATTCCTCCGCACTGAGAAATCGGGAATCGATATTCGGCTTCTCCATATACTAAATTATTCCCACGGAAACGACCTTGTGTATAACCGCGTGCACTACGGCTTCGCTGATCATAGGCTGTAGCCGGCAGGGTCATATAAGGAAATTTTCCTTCCGGGGTAAAGTCGCCCATCACCCAAAAGGCCATAAGGTGCCGGGGATTCTTAACGGACAAGGGATGAAAGCTTCGCCATTCCACATGAAAAAAGCTCGAAGGATTTTTATTACCCAGAAGTTTCGGACCACCCCGCCAGGTTAACATCAGGAAGTGACCCTTGTAGGGATTAATCATATTATCCCGTGTGTCAGAGATCAGGTTTACATTCAAAGTTGATATGTAATACTTGGTAGTGCTGAATCCGTAATACGTGTTGTAGGCATAATGACTGGTGATCAAGGGATCATCCGGATCCAGACGCAGTTTTTCATCTTCTATCTGGGAGTAATAGTCAAGACCATAGCCCAGGCCAATATAAAATCCTTCGTGTTGTCGCAGTACCCTGAACGAAGCAGACTGGTACAGCCGTATGAAATTGTAGTTCAGCGGTTGAGCAAGTGAATCAATTGAAGTTTCGGATCCAGCCAGTCCGAACTGATAATCCAGTATGCCACCTTCAGGCGCATTAGTACCCAACCCGTACGTAGGTTGTGAGAAAATCTGATAACGCCAGTCCCCGGTAAAAAAGATGTTATTATTCTTCGTGTAGATATTATTCTTTAAGAGGAATATCTTCTGATGTTTTGAAGTGAATTGAACACTTCCGGATAACATTGAGAACCGTGTACCCGCTCCGGGCATTTTGAACCCGTATTGTCCACCTACTCCCAGCATAAACCCCGTGGCCGGATTGGAACCGATAATAGGGATCAACAGAAAAGAGCCTTCACCGGCAGCTACCTTAGGTGGTTTGTTTAATGCCGCCCGTAGTATCTCCGGGAGATCGCGTTGAGCGCACACGGCAGACGTTGTATCGGCAGGCTTTTCCTGCGCATAATTCAGGTAAGGGATGATCAGTATTAACGAGATCAAAAAAACTGATCTTCTGAAGAGCTGCAGGTTGGTATTACACATTTGCTTTAACTGCCGTCAATAGCGGAAATGTGAAGATAAGCGATTATTTTACACGTTGAGAATAGTTAAGCATCTGAACAATTTAATTTTCATTTAACTGAGCATATTCAGCACCCTTTCACAACCATGATTCGCTATGCTGACAGTGTATGTCGATGTGATTTTAGATATTAAGCCTTTTTTGGTTGCACCCCTTTAGAACTGTTCAGTAAGCTATTTATATTTATGTAATTGACTAGCCCGGAAATCCTATGAAACGAAACATACTACTGATGGTAATGGTAATCAGCGCTTGTAATACCTTTGCACAGGACAGCCTAACCCAGCGAAAGAATACCATCAAACTGGACCTGACATCGCGGTTCCTTTACGATAATGCGTTCATCGTATCCTACGAACGTGTCACCAAGCCTAATCAATCATTTTCAATAACTGCGGGCTACCAGGAATTCCCGAGAACATCAAGCCTTGGTCAGAACATTGCAGTTAAGGAAGATGATAAGAAGAATGGATTTAAATTCGGTGGTGAATATCGTTTCTACCTGAAAAAGGAAAACAAGTATCCCGCTCCCAGAGGGATCTACATTGGCCCATACTTTATCTATCATTCGTTTAAAAATGAACGCCTCCTTGAAGTCGATAACAATGGAACTCCTGAAGAGGTTAACCTTGACTCAAAGTTTTCTATTTTAAGCGTGGGATTTCAACTCGGCTATCAGTTTGTACTTAACAACCGTTGGGCGATCGACCTGGTTTTGGTAGGCCCATCGGTTTCGAACTATAAGTACACCCTTAACCTGGATGGAGACTATACATTCGATGAAGACGATATACAGAATGAAATTATCCTGGACCTGATTGACCGGTTCCCGATGCTGAAAGAAGTTGTTTCTGAAAAGGAAGCAACCAAAAGCGGAAAGCTTGATGCATGGTCGTATGGATACCGCTACCAGCTTCAGGTAGGATACCATTTTGGAAGGAAGAAAAAATAGAGCTGTCAGCTTACTCCTCGTAAAGGAAGCGCTCAATTACTTTTCGCATGCCCACGATCCATACAATATCCCCTTCAACAAATTTAAGCGTTGACTCCGGGTTGAGCATTCG
The DNA here is from genome assembly GCA_036503775.1 of Ohtaekwangia sp. Classification (GTDB taxonomy): domain Bacteria; phylum Bacteroidota; class Bacteroidia; order Cytophagales; family Cyclobacteriaceae; genus Ohtaekwangia. Next base: position 4,993 of record DASXWH010000161.1, on the reverse strand, counting down.
TTGTCCGTTTCGTTCCAGACCAACCACCAGTCCCTTTCCAACTTCGCGCAATTGTGATTCGCGGATCGTCTTCTTATACAGTTTTGAGTCTTTGGTAACCGTGTAATTCTGGAGCGCTACCTGGTCATCGTGAATATGCAATTCACTGCTGCGTATGGTTTGTTTTTCGAAAAGCTCCTTAAGCTTTCCTAATTGTTCATCCGTACCGATCACTGAAAGTTTATCACCGGGAAATAATCGTTCATGACGTTCCGGAGTGAGAATGGAAAGTTTACCCCTTTCAATCAGGGCGATGTTAACTCCGAACTGCTCGCGTAATTGGAGTTCAATCAGCTCCTTTCCGGCAAGCCTGAATTCCGGTAAAACTTCAAACGTGGCAAGGTGAGCATCCCAGGGTGCAATTTCAAAACGTGGTGCCTTTTGGTTTTCTCTTTCGTTTAAGTTGGTAAGAAATAGCTTTTCAACGCGATCATAGAACATCTGCAATTTGGAATTAAACAGTATGGTTGCGATGGCCATGGATACAACGGCTATTATGATTGACATTGAAATGGAGAAGTAGGTATGCATAAGTATGCCCACCAGCAATGCAGCCAGCGCTATCCGGGCTATTTCAATGGCTATGAGCGGACCCCGGTTTAATCTTCGGTTTAACCATAAGTTTGCATAGGCACCCTTGTTAACCCGTCTTACAGACAGCGCCCAGATAAAGGGTATCATCAATATCAGGGTTACCGCCACGGAAATGGTTTTACCCAGCATTTCATTCTCCAGAGAACTGTGTATATACGGAACAATAAAATTCCGGGAGATAAATATTAAGCCGCCAATCAATACCGTATGGATCAGCGAATTGATCATATAACTGTTCAACAAGTTCTTCCATTCACTGTAGGCCGACAATTGCTGAGAGCTTGAGCTGTACCGGTTTATGTTATACACCCATCTCTGCGGTAACATCTTTTCGATCCACTGATAAACAAAAAGAGATTTTTTTATCATGAAGGGCGTGGTGAATGTAGTGAACGTAGAAGCAGCCACAGCAATCGGATATAGAAAGGAGCTTGTTACATTCAGGGAAATTCCCAGCGAAGCGATGATAAATGAGAATTCACCAATCTGCGATAAACTCATCCCGGCCTGGATGGAATGCTTCAGCGACTGTCCCGCTAACAATGCACCCAGGGAAAATGTGATGCTCATTCCCACTATGATTACCATGGTAATAATGAAAATAGTCAGGGCATGCTCTTTTAATACCCCCGGATCAATCATCATACCGACTGAGATAAAGAATACGGCAGCAAACAAATTCCTGACAGGCTTGACCAATTCCTCGATCCGTTCGGCTTGCGTGGTTTCTGCCAATATAGATCCCATGATAAATGCACCCAGTGCTGCAGAGAAACCCACTTCAACGGCCAGCAGCACCATGATAAGACATAGCGCTATTGAAACAATCAACATGGTTTCATCATTCAGCAGGCCACTGGCCTTCTTTAGGAAAATCGGAACAAAGAAAATTCCGCCCACGAACCAGAGGGTAAGAAAGAACAATAGTTTGAGAACCTGAATCAGTAAGTCAGTTCCGGCAAACTGCTGGGTTACACTAAAGGTCGACAGCATAACCAACAACAAAATGGCAACGAGATCCTGTACGATCAGAACCCCCAGCACCAGGTTGGCGAATTTCTTGGTTCGCACTCCCAGTTCATCAAATGCGCGCATGATAATGGTGGTGGAGGATATAGACAGTATAGCCCCCAGGAAAAGCCGGTCCATGAATTTCCAGCCTAAAAAATATCCGGTAAGGTAACCGATACCATTCATCAGTGTCACACCTACTAACGCGGTGATAAAGGCCGATCCTCCAACTTTGACCAGTTTACGGAAGCTAAACTCCAGACCAAGGGTAAAGAGTAAAAAGATTACACCGATTTCAGACCATACCTTGATGCCTTCAGCATCACCCACCGTTGGCGTCAGGGATATATGTGGCCCAACCAGAAATCCGGCAATAATATATCCCAGTACTACAGGTTGATTTATTTTCTTGAAAAGTAATGTTGTTATCCCGGCTACCGCAAGAATTAATGCAAGATCTGTAATTAAGTGGGGTAGATGAGTCATTGTTCCAAATCAAATCGTAAAACGTTAAGCCCAGCTGAATTGAAGTGCTGACATCCTGCAAAAGGACACGAATGAGTAGCGAAATCACACTGATCAATCAGCCGGACCTACAATTTACACAAAAAGCATCAGCAGGCATACGGCAGACCGGCTAGCGTGGGATTGATTTTTGGATTTAGCAGCAGTTAATGGTTAAATGGCATGATAAATGCCAAGCCTAAAAAATCAAATTGACGGAGACACCATTCTTCCATGCGAAAACCTGATATTTGTAGGATTTTATCCGGGAGAACCGCTGTTCCGGATAGAAATTAAAGCTGATATACCTTTTGATGAATCCCAGGATCAAGAAATGGTTGGTTAAGCCATTACTCATCATTGTCATTTCACTCGGAGCACTCACCGTAGTTGCTTTTACGATACTATCGTTTCACCAGGAAACCCTGGTGAATATGGCCGTTACCAGACTGAATAAACAGTTTAAAGGGGAGTTGGTGGTTGAAGAAAGTCACATAGCTCTCTTTCAGAATTTTCCCTACGTCTCCATAGTTCTGCACAATGGACAGTTCTTTCCGGATAAAACAGGCAAGTCAAAAGCCATTTGCCAGTTTGATCGGCTGTATGTTGGTTTCAGTCTCCGGGAAATTATGGCGCAGCAGTACAACGTTAAAGTACTTTCGCTGCATGGTGGGTATCTGGATCTGATTCAGGAAAAAGACGGAACCATCAATCTGCTGGAAGCAGAGAGGAGCCAACCCAATGCTACGGCTTCTCAAACGGACGAAGCAGATACCTCCGCTGCCATGACGGTAGATCTTCAAAAAATTGAGCTGGAAGAGATGCGTATATCTTTTCTGGACAAAGCCAGTAGTCAGAAGTTTACTACGCGTGTCGGTAAACTGGCATCGGCATTAAAAATGGATAGTGCGTTGCTGATCGTTGCGCTGAATGGTGAAATGAAAGTTGACATGACCAGCAACACCGATTCAACGTTATTCCGGAACAAACGGCTGAAGATTGATATTGACGCAGAATACAAATGGCATGCAAAGCGTTTTGATATCCTGAAATGTAATTTCAAACTGGAAGAGGCCGGGTTCAATGTTTCCGGGTTTGCCAGTTTTGCAGATACTACGGATGTAAATTTCCGGGTGAAAGGTGATAAGCAGGATTTTAATCTGTTCACGGCTTTTCTTCCCGAGCATGTAAAGGAAGATCTCAAACCTTTTCACTATAACGGGCGGTTGTACTTCGATGCCATCATCCGGGGAAAAGTAGCTGAAGATAAATTGCCCTTGATGGAGGTTGCTTTTGGCTGTGAGGATGCCTGGTTTCTGAATACCGGTTCAAATAAAAAAGTGGATCAGCTTAACTTCAAGGGGTACTATACCAATGGGCATGAACATAATTTACGTACTTCCGAAGTGCACATACTGAGTGTAAGTGCACGACCCGAGAAAGGAATATTCAAAGGTAATTTTGTTGTGCGTGATTTCACGGCTCCGAAAACCCTCGTGCAGATAAACTCTGAACTCGAGCTGAAGTTCCTGGGTGAATTTCTGGGTATAGCAGACCTGAAACAGATTTCCGGAAAGATCAAGCTCGACATGGATTTCAAAGAGCTTCACGATATTAAACTTCCCGAAGAGTCACTGAATAAATTGAAAGAGGGTATTCAGAGTAAATTAAGTGTAGAAGACCTTACGTTCCGAATACCCGGGTATCCTCATGCTGTCAGGAATATGAACATTCGCGCAGAGATGGAGAATGGACGGGTAAAAGTGGATTCTGCATTTCTCTCTATTGGCGAATCGGATATTGAAGCAAGCGGAAGCATCAGTGATGTGCGTACCTTTTTACGAAATCGTGAGAAGACGATCAACCTGGTGCTGAATGTGAAAAGCAAACAGGTGGTGTTGTCAGATCTGTTATCCTATGACACCGCACTGGCGCGCAAATGGAATGAGGAAATTCATGGATTCAATATTAACCTGGCATTCGAGACCAGCGCGCATCAGCTCATGAATCCATCCCCGTTGCCCAAAGGGAAATTCGAGATGAAAAACTTACGGGGCACGTTTAAGAACTATGCGCATACCTTCAAAGATCTGAATGCAACCGTAATGATAAATGATACGCTGCTGCGACTCCGTGATTTCACCGGGATGATTGACAGTTCCGACATTAACTTTAAAGGACGCGTGGTTAACTATCAGCTCTGGTTTGACGACATTAAGAAGGGTAGAACCGAGATTGCATTTGATTTTAAATCAAACCGGTTTGCCCTTCGGGATGTCTTTACCCGCGAGATCCGCAGGTATCTTCCCAGAGGATACAGGCGTGAACAGTTGGATAATGTCTGGCTACGCACGAAGATCGATCTCAAGTACGATACAACATTCCGGTTTGCCAAAGCCCGCATTGCTAATATTTCAGCCGATCTGAAACAGCATAAGCTGAAACTTCACAGCATCAGCGGGGGAGTTAAATACGGATCAAAAATTCTTAGCCTGGATACATTGCGTGGAAAGATTGGTAACAGCGATTTTGATGTCAGCCTGAAGTACTATTTCAAAGGGATAGACCGGTACAATAAGAAGGTAGATAATTCGCTCACGTTCGTTTCAAAGTTCCTGGATGCCGATGAGATGAGTCAATATGATCTGGCCCCGAAAACCGGAAGAAGATCTCGAAGAGATACAACAGCAGTCTCTGCTTCTACTGCGCGGGCAGTGAAAACAGATTCGTCTGTTCATGCCCAGGCCTTTAATATCTTCATGATCCCTTTTTCAAATTTCAATGCACAGATAGACATCGCGAAATTGAAATACAACCGGCTCTGGCTGAAAGACATCACGGCTAA
>DASXWH010000160.1:0-9878 GCA_036503775.1 Ohtaekwangia sp. | reverse complement strand
TTCTCCTGGATCTCAGCGGAAATTCCCACGCCTTTATCTTTCACGGAAATACGAATGGAATTTTGCGTACGGCTGGCGGTGATGGTTACATCACTTTCAGCATGACTGAATTTAATACTGTTGGATAGTAAATTCCGGATAATGGTATTGAGAGCGTGGTAATCGCAATACGCAAATAGTTCACCTTCTGATTTCTGCAGAAGTTTGATTCCCTTGTTTTCGGCTGTTGGGTTGTACAGGGAAATATTCTTGGCGATGAGCTCTGTAGTGTTGATCTTGTCGAAAGTCCATTTTCTTTTTTGTGATGACGCCATGGACCATTCCAGTATATTGTTTAACAATTCGGTCAGGTTATCAAGTGACATGTCAATCCGTGAGCGCATTTCCAGCAACTCCTCGGGTGTCATGGCATGAACATGCTGGGTGATGAGGTAGGAAAAACCTTTCAGCGAGTTTAAAGGTGTACGCAGATCATGCGATAAAATAGAAAAGAACCTGTCCTTTTCCCGGTTTAACGTATCAAGATTATTCCGTTGTTCTTCGATCTCTTTATTCTTCAGGTCGAGGCTTTCATTTTTGCTTTTGATGGTGCGGTAGGCAAAATACATTACCGCCAGTACAACCAGCAATAAGAAAATACCTGCAGCAAGAGAGTAGGTAAGCAGGGTCTTGCGTTCTGCAGCAGCCTCCTGTAATTCCTTGTCCTTTTTTAATAATGCGATCTCCCGTTCTTTTTCTTCAAAATTGAATTTGGTTTTGAGTTCTTCCAGGTTGGCACGGTGGTTTTCATTGTTCAGGCTGTCAGAGATATCATTGTATTGTTTCTGATACTCCAGCGAAGCTTTATAATTTTTGTCCTTCTCTTCCAGTGATGCAAGTAATTTGGTAGCGTTCAGCATGAACGAAAGTTGGTTGACTTCTTTTCCTTTTGCTAAGGCAATACGGGCATAGTGTTTTGCTTCCTGGATTTTGCCTTGTTTGTTTTTTATCCGGGCAATCCCTGTGAAATTACTGGCCTGAGCATTGATATCGTTCGTAGCCTCATATAAACTGTCGGCCCGGAAATAATAGGCCAGGGCTTCTTCCAATTCCTTATTGTCTTCGGCAATGGTGCCCAGGTTCATGTAGCCACGGGATATCCCATAGAGATCATGATGTTTTTTCTTGATCGCGAGGGATTGAATGAAATACGTTTTTGCTTTTTCGATATCACCCAGCTCCTGGTAAATGATGCCGATGTTATTCAGCGCATAGGATTCACCTTTCTCATCGTTCATCTGTTTGAAGATGTCGAGTGCCTGTTTGAAATACTCCAGTGATTTATGATAATCCTGATCATTGGCGTAAATGATACTGATGTCATTCAGCGAATGCGCAATCTGAACCTGATCATTGATTTGCCTGTACAAGGCCAGGGCTTCAAACATTCCCGTCAATGCCTCAGCACTGTTGCCGAGTTCTCTCTTAAGTCGCGCGATCTGAAGGATGGCGTCAGCCTGGCCTTTGGTGTAATTCAACGCCAATGATTTTTTCAGGCAGGCATTGGCATAAGCCATGGCTGAATCCGGTTGAAACTGCTGGTAGTTTATGGATATTTCAAGCAGGGTGGATGCCACCAAGGTGTCCGCATGCTTTTTGGTAAGCTCTTGCTTTAAGCTGTCAATTACTTTCAACTTTTGACCGTTCACATGAACAGCAGAAAGAATCAGAAAGGCAAAGAGAATCAGACCTGATACTTTGTAATTCATTGGCGGTTAGGATGCGAATGTAAAAATGGCAAAGGACAAACGGCAAAACAAATTAACCTGATTTATTGGGTTTACTGACCAGACATAAACTCAGTCAATAGTTAGTACACCCATCATCAAATCATTACGTCATCAATCGAATCCCCAATCATTAAATCCCAGTCCAAATCCCCGTCCCGGTTGAACTTCTGTACACCTGACATTGTTTGAAGTTGAAACAAAGAAATCAGCAGCGCTCATGGGACGAGACCTTAAGCAAATTCCGGTATCCTTTCTGGATCTGGCCAATATCATTCAGGGTGATCAATCTGCAGGTGATGCATTCAAACGGAGCCTCACCTTCGCTCAGCATGCCGAACAACTCGGCTATACTCGTTACTGGTTTGCTGAACATCACAATATGCAGAGTGTAGCATCGGCCGCTACAGCAGTACTGATAGGCTACATTGCCCAGGGTACCTCTTCTATTCGCGTAGGTTCAGGCGGCATCATGCTTCCGAATCATGCACCGCTTGTTATTGCCGAGCAATTCGGAACGCTGGAGTCTTTGTACCCTGGTCGTATTGATCTGGGCCTGGGTCGCGCTCCGGGAACAGATCAGGCAACGGCTTATGCGCTGCGTAGAAATTTAAATGGTGATGTGGATGCATTTCCTAAGGATGTTGCTGAGCTGATTCAGTATCTCGGTCCGGAAGACAAGCAAGGAAAGGTGAGAGCGATACCGGGTGTGGGAACAAAGGTGCCTGTGTGGTTGCTGGGATCAAGTACATTCAGTGCACAACTTGCGGCCAGCATGGGATTGCCGTTTGGATTCGCCTCACATTTTGCACCGGCCCAGTTAGTGCCGGCTCTCCAGATTTATCATTCAACATTTAAGCCTTCTGAATTTCTGAAAGAGCCATACGCCATGGCTTGTGTTAACGTGATTGCATCCGATACAGATGCTGAAGCCCAGTACCTCGCCTCATCATTCTATCAGCTGGTGCTCGGTATGATCCGCAGTACCCGCAAGCCATTACCGCCACCGGTTGAAAATATAGACAGACTCTGGAGTAATGAAGAACGTGCCGCTGTATATCAGATGCTTCATTATTCCTTCGTAGGAAGTACAGAGACCGTGTCAAAAGACCTAGCACAATTTGCAGCGTACACCGGTGTTGATGAGATCATGATCGCTACACATATGTTTGATGTACAGGCAAAGCTCAGGTCATTGGAACTCACCGCTTCATTGTTCCGGACGAATAAAGCGGAAACTGTCATCAGGTAGCTCAAGAGAATCAAATGGTAATTCCATCGGAAAGTGTTCATCACGGTCATTGTAAGATTCAGCGGGAGTACCTGTTGGGTAGTCAATTCAATATCTGTAACTTTAGGTCACACCGGACGCAGGGTTGGCAATAGTTGTGTTTAGTGATATCCGGTGTCGATAGATTCTTTAGCGACCTAACAACCCGGTAATGAGAATTTTTATTCTTTCCGCTCTGCTATTTCTTTTCGTTTGTGCTGTGCAGGCACAGCAGCCTGTGATATCAAACAAACATTTTTCAATTGGGAGTTATGGCCGTGCGGGCATTGCCCGTGGTGATAATATGTTATATCCACGATCACTGAACCTGAACGGAATGGGATCGATAGGCGGCCGGATGGAAGAAAACGATTACTTCGAGCTGGCCTTTGGTCTTCATTTTAATCCGGTGAGCAAACGATCGGACACCACGCAGATCAATGTGCAAACCCGTATGGCGTTCTATACAACACAAGGGCAGATCATTGGCAATGTAAACAGTAAATCCTATGGCGGCATAACGGCTGCCTTGCCCGAACTTTTTGCGGAAGCCCGAAATATCATGGGAAGCGACTGGAGTGTGTGGATCGGTGCCCGATTTTTTCGCGGTGATGATATCCATATTGCCGATCACTTCTACTTTGATGATCACAGCGCCCAGGGATTTGGAGTACAATATCGAAACACACAGTTCTCTATTATGCTGCCGGGTGCCGTAGATACTACATCCACTTTACCGCCATACTTTTATCTGAATATTGTTAACGGTACTCCGGTGCTGGGCCTGCGTAACCGTTCAGTTTATATTCTCGAACACACCATTCCTTCCACACAGGGATACCTGAAGGTTATTGGTGAATACCATAGACTGGCAGAAGCCACAGCAGAAGATACAACTGCAGCATCAAACTATCCTGCAGACTACGGTTTTGTGGTGGGCGCCAAGTATAAACACAATTTAAAAACACGGATGCCAGGTTCCTTCTTTGATGTAAGCGCAAGGTATGGAAGCGGTATAGCCAACGGGGGAGATGGTGGTGCAAGTAAAACATTCCTGACCTATGGTGGTCCTAATCTGGAAACACAGAAGTTCAGGGATGCATGGTCTATCGCGTTAACCGGAAGTGTTCTCTGGAATATCAGCGAACAGTATTCGCTCAATGCGTACAGTGTATTTACAAAGAGCCGGGGTGCGAGTGATAGCCTGAACACTACACCTGATTACCTGGGAAAAACATTGTTCAACCGGAAAACGGATTTTGCCATTGGTGCACGTGCAACATGGTATATCAAAGACTGGTTTCACTTTCTTCATGAATTAAATTTTGCTTCGCGTAAAGACGGAACACAGGATCCTGCTGAGATGGTAAAATTAAGTATTGCGCCAACGCTGGTACCGAATGGCAAAAGAGATGTCTGGAGCAGACCACATTTCAGATTTGTCTATAGTATCGCCCGTTACAATAAATTTGCAGCGGATAATCTCTATTCGCCTTACCTCGCACAAACCGGAAGCAAACGTTGGGGGCAATATTTCGGAATTAAAACCGAGTGGTGGATATGGTAAGTTTTAATCATCTTTGCCATGTTAACTCCATTTATTATATAAAGCTTTTAAGCGACCTGTTCACTAAATGAATCTAAGCGATTTTCAAAAATACTTTGCACTACGTTATGATCAATTCATAACGCAGAATAACGTGAACATCAGCCAGATTAGTGAAAACGTGCGCTACGAAAAGCTAGAGCGTGTATGCAGAATCGATTTACCAGATAACCAGTATTTCTTTTACAAGAATGATAAACTGCAATTGATTTATATTTCGGATGAGGTGTTGGCAAAAGAAATTTGGGGTGATTTTCAAAGTACCATGCACTCCAAAACTCCTGAAAAAACTGTCCGTTCACGCGCGGGCAAAACTTCCAATCAGATAATTTTTGCTGAACAGGGAATTTCAGCTTCTGTATCCAATAAAGGTGTCGATTTCATCGAGATATTCTCTCCACAATCAATTCAGAATTACTTGGAAAATATTTATCGTGAACCACAGCTTTTCATACGATAACATCTGAGAAGCTGATGATGGCATAAAGGTTTGCTAAAACGAGTTAAACCAAAAGGATTATCTGGATTCCCATTTTGAAATAAAGCCGTCTGCCCAGCTTTACTTTGTAATCCATTAGTCCCGTTCCGGAATCGTTTTATTTGGTGATTCGTCCATCTTCACATCATCAAACTTCGGATTACAACAAGCAGGCACTATATTTGACCCTGCTGCTCGTTTACCTGACGCCTTGTTTCATGCGTCATTGAAAGTTACCGGTCACGAATCTGGGGTGAAAGTTTCTGGTTAAGGAATAACCAGAACGGTATACTTTTATGCGTGGAACGGGCTGCTGTAGAGAATAGAATTTAAAGACCTGATGAAAAAAGTTGGTGTGATCCTTATCCTGACCGGGATACTCGTGGCTATCGGTGGTATTTTCTGGTACCAGGAAATGCAATACCTGATGCCTACGCCTGTACCAAAAGGGTATACGGTTGTTCATCCTGAAGAATTTATTAAATACGATAGTGTCCTTTTTCCTCAACACCATGCAAAGCCTAAGCTGCTGCATTTCTTTAGTCCGGATTGCCCGTGCTCACGTTTTAATCTCAAACATTTTCATACGCTGACCAAAACCTATGGAGGCCAGATTGATTTTTACGTGGTCGTGGATAATGAAGAAAACGTAGCCCGGGCCAAAGAACTTGTATCTTCAGACATTACCATTGTAGTGGATCAGGACAAAAAACTGGCAGGTGCATGTGGTGTCTACTCAACACCGCAGGCGGCAATCATTCAAACATCAAACCGCTTATACTTCAGGGGAAATTATAACCGGTCCAGATACTGTACGAATAAGGAAAGCAATTTCGTGCAGATGGCACTAGATTCTCTGACGGCCGGAAAAACCTCACCGGTATTTAGTGAGCTGGCAACAAACGCCTATGGTTGCAGCATTCCGGCAAACCAAATCTCGCTGAACCCATGAGCCTGTCAAAACTGTATTCGGGGCCGGTATTGGGTGATGAAAAACTCACGGAGCTTGAATTAAAAGAAACAACCCGTGGCATATTTTCATTCGCCAACAAGGTGAATGAATGGATGCTGGCCGCCATGTTCTTGTTCGGGATCTTCATCGCATTCTTTTATGATACGTGGCTGATCGCTTTTGTCGTTGGCGGACTATGCCTGATCGCCTATTACACCACGAAGAGAATGTTACCCGATTCGGATCTGTATCAATATGTGCTGAGCGGAGTGTCGGCCATTTTTGCCGCGCAGTTTATCTATCAGATGCATGGCATGGCCGAGATGCATTTCTGGGTGTTTATCAGCTCTACGATCCTGATCATCTACCAGAACTGGAAACTGCAGATCCCGCTGATCGTCATCGTAGTGATTCATCACGGTTCTTTCGCCTGGCTTCAGTACTCCGGCTACAAAGAAATATACTTCACACAGCTCGACTACATGGATCTGACCGCATTCCTTTTTCACGGTGTGCTGGCAGCCTGTGTTTGTGCGGTGTCAGCCTACTGGAGTTACACGATACACAAGCGGACGCTTCAGGATGCTGTCAATCTGAAAACCCAGATGGTCTTGAAAAAGGAACTTCAGAAAACAAATGAAGAACTCCGGACATCAGAGGAGGAGCTTCGCGCTTCGCAGGAGGAACTGACGCTGATCAACGAGAACCTGAACGGCCTGGTGCAGCAGAGAACGTTAACGATCATCGACCAGAATAAAAAACTGGTGCATCATGCGTTTATCAATGCACATAAGGTACGAAGCCCGCTGGCCCGTATACAGGGGCTGGTGAATTTACTGGGCTATGAAGGACATCAGTTAAGTGACAATGCAAACGACATTCAGCGTATGCTCGTGGAATCTACCGATGAACTGGATAACATCCTGCGTGAGGTAAGAACTAACCTTGATGCGGCAGAATATAAAAACCTTCCGGAAGACTGACGTGTACCTAAGGCTTCTAGACTAATGCCTGGCGACCATGGACTAATAAAAAAACTCCCGCCCGTTTCCAGGCAGGAGCTTCAGCAGTTTAGTTATTGATGATTTCTGCACTGATCACATTCGTGTTACCGGATGGAGGAGTGCGATATCCGCGTACAATGATGGTACGGAATGTACCTTCTCTCACATTAATATCAGAAAGGTTTAATGCCGGTTCACCTCCCGAGGAAACAACTTCGAAATCGTATTCTTTAGCATCCACTTCGATAAACTCAGACGCACCTTTGAAGGAGAGATTTTCTGTGATGGAACTGGTCGCATTCTTTTCGCGAAGCGCCACGGGGGCGGCATCAGGCGAAAGGTTTACGAACCGGATCTTTGCTTTTCCCGCTGCAGCTGCAGATGAGCTGTCATTAAGGATCACCACATCCGCCTGTTCATATTGACCTACAACAAAGATGGAGTAGCCATGCTGATCTTTCAGCGTGACAGTCGTATCAATAACTGCATTGCTGGCACCAAACGGGCTGAATTTGATATTCCGGTTGCCGGTATAGAAACGCAGGTATCCGGTGTTGTCGGCATAGTCAAACGGATACGAATTGATCTGCCGGCCGTCAACCACAATACCCAGTTCAGGCGAATTGGGTGACGCATTGTACAACGTAACATACGCTGCAGGGATGGGCTGAACATCATCACCGTCCAGATCGCAGCTTGTCATCACCAGGGCAACACAAACTACGAGTGCAGCAGTCACACTTCGAAACACTCTATTTTTAATCATACACGTATTTATTTTGGTTTTTAGTTTTACTCACACTTTAAAAAAGCCATAGCAGTTCCGGGTGCCCGATGGCATCATGCTCAGATACATACAATGGTGAGTAATGTTTATTTCAAATTTCCCTGCACTCCTTTCGCCTGCTTAGAACAGTGAAGACATAACCTTAGACACAACGGTGGAACGAAAAGTTCGAACGCTCACTAAAAAAAGTTGACGGCCCTTTCATGCTGTACTGATAACAAAATAAGATCCGGAAAATGTTCCGTCAACGGCTGTGGTAAAAAATCAACACCCAATAACCAATGACTGCTTGAGACCTAAGGCCAGGCTCTAAGGTCTTACTTCTTCGGAAATTGTTTCATCTTCTCTTCATACTCCTTCACTTCATTCTCCCAGCTCTCCGGTTTGGTTGTTTTTAAAAAAGTGATTGCCCGGTTGCCGGTCTTTGTAGCTTCATTATAATCCTTCATCCTGATCAAAACATCAAAACGCTGTTCCAGAACCCACCGGTCGTCACCTTGCTTCAGTGCTTCATTCAGCCATGCGAGTATTTGCTGAGGATTATCATTGTTCATATAATAGAACCAGGCCGCCTGTGCAAGCCGTTCCGGATCACCGGGATTAGCCTGAATTGCGCTGGCAATCTCGGCCTTCGCTTTTTCATACGATAATGTTTTGATCGGGAATGAGATCGTTGTGTTTTCCCAGGCAAGACGGAAGATCGCATCATATTGAATGATATCCAGAGACAGGGTCAGCGACTCATAGAACTGATCCGACTTTCCTGGAGTCACACGGAAAGCGATCACTTCATTCTTTTTGTCATATTCATACGGAGCACCATAAATTTTAGCGGTATCGGAATTCAGCAGAATGGTCCATTCATTTTCATCGGGTATAGTAACGAGTGCATACGTACCTGCAGCGATTGTTTTGTTATTGATCATCACTGGCTGATCGAAACCAATCAGCGAACACCTGCCCGCACCAGTTCGCCATAATGTTTTGTACGGCACAAGTTCGCCCATGATCTTGCGTCCCCGGGCCGCGGGTCGCCCATACCGGATCATGAACCGGGTATATCCAACCTGTTCAACAGCATGTGCCTCCGGACTTAATTCTGGCAGGTGAATCTGTGCGATTGAGACGTTACAGATCAGCAGGAAAAGAAGGGTGTATTTCATGGCTTTTTTCTTCAAGATGCCAGGATATTTTTAATGGAGTTGTTAATGACTTGTTAAGCATGAAGGGAAACGCCACCTGTAATTTCTGAATAGCCTGAAATTTCTTTCTTTTATCTGTAACCATGGCAGAAATCCGTAGTAATCCTCTAGTATCAAAATTCCCACACTATGAAAACCTCCATCAATTCCCTGCTCTTCTGCCTGTGTATCTGCCTGGTGACCCCGGTGTTTTCACAAGAACCTGAAGACGAAAGTTCAACATCCAAAACAACCGGACTGCGGAAGATTGCCAGCGGTTCGGGTTTGCAGGACATGGATATCGAAATCAATATTGACACTGAAGAACTGGATGAATCCATTGAAGCTGCCATTGAAGAGGCTATGGAATCTGTTGACGTAGCGCTGGAAGGACTGGAGATTCATATTGAGCCGATTGAAATCGACCTCAGCAATATCGATATTAACGTTGAGCCGGTGGTGATCAATATTCCTTCTATTGATATCGACATAGAGCCGATTGAAATTGAGGTAGATGACATGGATTTCGACTATGAGTATGATGAAGATAATGACGATGATAACGGGAATGATGAATATTCTCCAGACCACGGGAAGAATAAGGAAAAGGTGAAGGATAAGTCGCAAAAGGAAAAATCCAAAGGATTGAAGAAAATCAACTAATGGTATCCTTAAAAATGTTGGTTAGTCAGGTATGGTAAGGTTTGATTCCAGTGATGTTGAGATGCTCCGGGTAATACCGGCAATCTCTCTAAAATAGTGGTGATCACCGGTGTTTGATCCTTCGTTGATTTCGAGGGAACACAATTCGTGCATGGATTTTACCGAAGTACT